>JAICGP010000036.1 GCA_025923055.1 Thermoleophilia bacterium | reverse complement strand
CGCCGTCTCGACGTACTCCGGCGGCGTGCGCAGGATCGACTCGATCTGCACCGAGCCGGCCTTGAGGTCCTTCTTCAGCTTCGCCCGCTTGACGCGGATCTCGTTTGCCCGGCGGAGTGCGTCCATCCGCTGATCCAGGGACCGGAGGGGCGCCTGGACCTGCGTCTTCGTGCCCTGCATGGCGCGGCATTCTAACAGCGCCCCTCAGAGCTTCAACCGGAGCCGCTCCCTCTCTGCGCGAGGCCCGTTGACGGCCGCGGCAACGCGCTCGTGCGAGGCCCCCCGCGCGGCCGCCGGAGTCCCGAAGCCGTGCAGGGCCGCCTCCTCCGCGAGCTCCGCGCGCACCCGGTCCGGCGCGCCGGGGTCGGCGAAGAGCACGGTGCCGAGCGCGACGGCGGAGGCGCCCGCGGCGATCAACTCGAGCGCGTGGCGGCCCGTCTCGACCCCGCCCATGCCCACGATCGGCAGACCCGTCGCGCGGAAGCAGGCGTGCACGGCGGCGAGCGCCACCGGCCGGAGCGCGGGCCCCGAGAGCCCGCCCGTGCCCGTCGCGAGCCGCGGGCGGAGCGTGGCCGGGTCGAGGGCGAGGCCGCGGATCGTGTTGACGAGCGAGAGCCCGTCGGCGCCCGCCTCGGCGGCCGCGCCCGCCACGGCGGCGATATCGGGGAGCGCCGGCGAGAGCTTGGCGTAGAGCGGCTTGTCCGTCTCGGCGCGGGCGGCGGCGACGATCGCGGCCGCCTCGTCCTCGGGCGCGGCGACGTTCGGACAGGAGAGGTTGAGCTCCACGACCGCCGCGGCGGTTGCGTCGAGCCGGGTGCAGGAGCGCGCGTAGTCCGCGGCCGAGAAGCCGCCGACGGAGACCCAGACCGGCGGCCCGAGCTCGAGGAGCGGCGGCAGCACGTCGGCGAGGAAGCGGTCGATCCCGGGATTCGCGAGGCCGATCGAGTTCAGCAGCCCGGAGTCGGTCTCGGCGATCCTGACGGGGGCGTTCCCCTCACGCGGCAGCGGGGTGACCGTCTTCGTCACGACCGCGTCGAGGCGGCGGGCGACGTCGGGCGCGACGAGCGGGTCGAGGCAGCCGGAGGCGTTGAGGATCACGCGGCCGCGACCTTTCCGGCCATGGCAGGGATCTGACCCCTGACACGGCCGCCGAGGACGGGCCCCTCGACGCAGAGGCGCGCCAGGCGACCGCCGATCTCGACGGCGCAGCCGTAGCAGGCGCCGAAGCCGCACGCCATCGGCGCCTCCCAGGCGAGCTGGGCAGCCGGCTCGAGGCGCCCGACCGCCTCGAGCATCGGCTCGGGCCCGCACGCGAGTACGTCGAAGCCCGGCGAGAGCAGCTCGGTCACGAGGGTCGGCTCCAGCACGACCTCGGCGTTCGGGACGAGCGCTGCCGCCTCGGCGTGCTGCGCGGTGCGGAAGCCGAGCAGCGCCGGCGGGCGGCCCAGGCGCGCCGACAGGAAGGGGAACGGGGCGACGCCGATGCCGCCGCCGAGAAGGAGCGGGCGTTGGACGTCGAGCCGGAACCCGTTGCCGAGCGGCCCTACGACGTGGACCCCGTCCCCGCGCTCGAGCCCCGCCAGCGCGCGGGTGCCGGCTCCGACCGGGTCGACAAGGAAGGCCAGCTCTCCGGGCGGCGCCAGGCAGAGGCTCATCGGGCGCGGCACCACCAGGCCCGGCGGGCGCAGCATGAAGAACTGGCCCGGCGTTCCGGGATCGAGCGGGCCGCGGCCGAGCCGGAGGAGCGCGTACGGGCCGACACGCTCGACGCCGAGGACCCTAAGCCGGGCGGGCGACACGTTCCTGGAGGGAGAGGGTCTCGCCGCGGGTGGCGCGCGCGATCGCCTCGACCGCGGCCGCCGCGCCGGCGAGCGTCGTCACGCAGGGGACGCGCGCGAGGAGCGCCGCCTCCCGGATCAGGTAGCCGTCCGAGCGCGCTCCGCGGCCGTCGGGCGTGTTGACGACGAGCTCGACGCGCTTGCGCCGGATCAGGTCGACGACGGTCGCCCCGTCCCCCGCCTCGGTTACCTTGCGGATGCGGGCGACGGCGAGGCCCGCGCCCGCGAGCGCCGCGGCCGTCCCGCCCGTGGCGCAGAGGGAGAAGCCGAGCGCGTCGAGCCTCCGGCCGAGCTCCACCGCGGCCGGCTTGTCCGCGTCCCGGACGGAGAGGAACGCCGTTCCTCCGGCGGGGAGCGGGCGCCCGGCCGCCCGCTCTGCGCGGGCGAAGGCGGACGGGAAGTCCGCGGCCGTCGCCATCACCTCCCCGGTGGAGCGCATCTCGGGCCCGAGCACGGCGTCGGCGCCGGGAAAGCGCGCGAACGGGAAGACGGAGGCCTTCACGGAGACATGTCCAGGGGTCTGACCCCGGGGCACCTCCAGGTCGGCCAGGCGCGAGCCCGCGATCAGCCGGCAGGCGGCCTCGACGAGGTTGACGCCGAGCGCCTTCGACGCGAACGGGACGGTCCGCGACGCGCGCGGGTTCGCCTCGAGGACGTAGAGGCGCCCGCCGTGGAGCGCGAGCTGGACGTTGACGAGCCCGACGACCCCCAGGGCGGGCGCGAGGCTGCGGACGACCTCCTCGCATTCCGCGACGACCTCCGGGCCGACCCCGACCGGCGGGAGGGCGCACGACGAGTCGCCCGAGTGCACGCCCGCCTCCTCCACGTGCTCCATGACGGCCGCCACCCACGTCTCCTCCCCGTCGCAGAGCGCGTCGACGTCCAGCTCGACGGCGCCCTCGAGGAAGCGGTCGACGAGCACGTGCCCCGCTCCCTCGGCCGCCGCGGCGACGTCTTCGGGCCGGTAGCAGACCCGCATGCGCCGCCCGCCGAGCACGTACGAGGGCCGAACGAGGACGGGGTAGCCGACCTCCTCCGCGACGGCGACGGCGCCGGCGGCGTCCTCCGCGACGCCCCACGGCGGCACGGCGACGCCGAGCCGCCCGCAGAGGCCCGCGAAGCGCTCGCGGTCCTCGGCGAGGTCGACGGCCTCGGAGGGCGTCCCGAGGATCCGGTGCCCGGCCGCCTCGACGGCGCGCGCGAGCTTGAGCGGCGTCTGCCCGCCGAACTGGGCGACGACGCCGACCGGCGACTCGCGGTCGCAGATCTCCCCTACCTCCTCGGCCCGCAGCGGCTCGAAGTAGAGCCGGTCGGAGGTGTCGTAGTCGGTCGAGACCGTCTCCGGGTTGCAGTTCACCATCACCGTCTCGAATCCGAGCGCCCCGAACGTCTGCGCGGCGTGGACGCAGCAGTAGTCGAACTCGATCCCCTGGCCGATCCGGTTCGGCCCCGAGCCGAGGATGACGACACGCGGCCGCCCCCGCGCGGGGCGGCCCTCGTCCTCCTCGCCCCAGGTCGAGTAGAGGTAGTTCGACTCCGCGGCGACCTCGGCGGCGCAGGAGTCGACGCGCCGGTAGGCGGGCCGCACGCCCCAGGAGCGCCTCGCCGCGCGAACCGCCTCCTCGCTCGTCTCCCAGGCGGCGGCCAGGTCGGCGTCGGCCCAGCCGGCCCGCTTGAGGCGCAGCCAGTCGTCGGCCACGAGATCCGAGGCCGCTCGGGTCGAGCGCACGAGCTCGCGGGCGCGCTTCAGCTCGACGCGGAACCACGGGTGGACGCCCTCCGGGAGGTCGTCCAGGCCCGCCCAGGGGGCCTCGGCGCCGCCTTCCAGCTCGCGCGAGCGCATCGCCTTCAGGAACGCCTCCGTGAACGTGCGCCCGATCCCCATCGCCTCGCCGACCGACTTCATCTGCGTCCCCAGGGTCTCGTCCGCGCCCGGGAACTTCTCGAAGGCGAAGCGGGGGAACTTGACGACGACGTAGTCGAGGGTGGGCTCGAAGCTCGCCGGGGTCGTCCGCGTCAGGTCGTTGGGGATCTCGTCCAGCGTGTAGCCGACCGCCAGCTTCGCCGCCACCTTGGCGATCGGGTAGCCGGTCGCCTTGCTCGCGAGCGCCGACGAGCGCGAGACGCGCGGGTTCATCTCGATCACGCGGAGCTCGCCGGTCTCGCGCTCGCGGGCGAACTGGATGTTCGACCCGCCCGTCTCGACGCCGACGGCGCGGATGACGCGCGCGGCGGCGTCCCTGAGCTCCTGGAAGGCCTCGTCCGGCAGCGTCATCTGCGGCGCCACCGTCACGGAGTCGCCGGTGTGCACGCCCATCGGGTCGAGGTTCTCGATCGAGCAGACGACGACGACGTTGTCGCGCGCGTCGCGCATCACCTCGAGCTCGAACTCGTCCCAGCCGACGAGCGACTCCTCGACGAGCACCTGCCCCACCGGGCTCTCGGCGAGCCCGCGCTCGAGCAGACGCTCCAGCTCGGCCGGCGTGGTCGCCGTGCCGCCGCCGTGGCCGCCGAGCGTGAAGGCGGGACGCAGGATGACCGGGAAGGCGAGGTCGTCGGGCGCCTCGGCGAGGCTCGTGACGACCCGGCTCTCCGGGACGCGGAGGCCGACCGACTCCATCGTCCGCCTGAAGAGACCGCGGTCCTCGGCGCGGCAGATCGCGTCGAAGCCGGCTCCGACCAGCTCGACGCCGAGGTCGGCGAGGACGCCGTCCTGCGCGAGGCGCCGGGCGAGGTTGAGCGCCGTCTGCCCGCCGAGCGTCGGCAGGAGCGCGTCGGGCCGCTCGCGCTCGAGCACGCCCGCGAGGCCCTCCACGTCGAGGGGCTCGAGGTACGTGCGGTCGGCGAAGCCGGGGTCGGTCATGATCGTGGCCGGGTTCGAGTTGACGACGATCGTCCGGTAGCCCTCGGCGCGGAGCACCTTGAGCGCCTGGCTGCCCGCGTAGTCGAACTCGCAGGCCTGCCCGATCACGATCGGGCCGGAGCCGATCAGGCAGATGCTCTCGAGGTCAGGCCGCCTGGGCATACCTGATCTCCTCGACCCAGGCCTCGATCTCCGGCCAGGCGTCGTGCGGGCCGGGGCCCGCCTCGGGATGGAACTGCAGCGAGCGCGCCCGCCGGTCGGGGAGCGCGAGGCCCTCGACCGTGCCGTCGTAGAGGGAGACGTGCGTCACCTCGGGGCCGTCCCCGCGCACCGCGAAGCCGTGGTTCTGGCTCGTGACGAGCACCCGGCTCGTGGCGAGCTCGAGGACCGGGTGGTTCGCGCCGCGGTGGCCGAAGGGGAGCTTGAACGTCTCGAGCCCGGCCGCCAGCGCGAGAAGCTGGTGGCCGAGGCAGATGCCCAGCAGGGGCACGCGGCCGAGGAGCTCGCGGACGACCTCGACGTGTGCGGGGAGCGCCGCGGGATCCCCCGGTCCGTTCGAGAGGAGGACGCCCGCCGGCCGCGAGGCGAGGAGGGTGCCGGCGTCGATGTCGTGCGGCCACACCGTCGCCTCCACCCCGCTCGCGGCGAGTCGCTCGACGATCGACCGCTTGCAGCCGTAGTCGAGGATCGCGACCGGGGTCGGGCCCCGCCCCACCCGGTAGGGCTCCGGGGTCGAGACGCCCGCGACGAGCGCGCGCCCGGCCATCGACGCCTGCGCCCTGACCGCCGCGAGCACCTCCTCCACCGAGGCGGCGCCGGCGACCGCGGCGGCGCGCATCGCCCCGCGCTCGCGCAGCCGTACGACGAGCGCGCGCGTGTCCACCTCCTCGAGCGCGACGATCCCCTGGGCCTGGAGCCAGCGTGGCCAGTCCTCCCCGGTCGCCCGGCGCATCAGCACCGCACGCGCCTGCGGGCGCGCCGATTCCGAGCGCTGCGGGGAGACGCCGTAGTTACCCACCATCGGCGCCGTGAAGGCGACGAGCTGCTCGGCGTAGCTCGGGTCGGTCACGATCTCCTGGTAGCCCGTCATGGCCGTCGTGAAGACGGCCTCGCCGTGGGCGACGCCGAGCGCCCCGCTCGAGCGCCCGCGGAAGACGCTTCCGTCCTCGAGGACGAGGAACCCGCTCATGCGCTGTGGACGAGCTTCCCGGCCGCGACGGTCTGCAGGACACGGCCGCGAAGCTTCTCGCCCAGGAGCCAGGAGTTGGCGGACTTGGAGCGGAAGGAGCCCTCGTCCACGTGCCATGTCGCCTCGAGGTCGAGGAGGACGAGGTTCGCGGGCGCTCCCACCTCGATCCTGGGCGGCTCGAGCCCGTAGATCGCGGCGGGGCCAGCGCTCATCCGCTCGAGGAGCGTGGCGAGCGGTAGGACGCCCGGCTCGACGAGCTGCGTGTAGAGGGCTGCGAACGCCGTCTCGAGGCCCGTGACCCCGAAGGGCGCCTCCTCGAACGGCACCTCCTTCTCGTGGCGGGCGTGCGGCGCGTGGTCTGTCGCCACGGCGGCGATCGTCCCGTCGCGGAGGGCCTCGACGAGCGCGCTGCGGTCGTCCTCCGACCGGAGCGGCGGGTTCATCTTCAGGTTGGGGTCGAGGGAGCGGACGGCGTCCTCGGTCAGGCAGAGGTGGTGCGGCGTCACCTCGCCCGTCGCCGCCACGCCGGCCGCGCGGGCGCGCCGGAGCTCGTCCACGGACTCGCGCGCCGAGAGGTGGAGCAGGTGGAGCGGGCGCGCCTCGTAGCGGGCGAGAGCCAGGTCGCGCCCGACCATGACGCTTTCCGCGACCGACGGGTAGCCGCCGAAGCCGAGCTCGGCCGACACGACGCCCTCGTGGACGTGCGCGCCGCGCGAGAGCGTCGGCTCCTCGCAGTGGACGGCGATCGGCCGGCCGGCTGCGGCGCCGTACTGGAGCGCGCGCCGCAGGAGCCCCGGGGCGACGACGGGGCGGCCGTCGTCCGTGAAGCCCGCCGCGCCGCTCTCCGCCAGCTCGACCATCTCGCTCAGCTCGGCGCCCTGCTGCCCCTTCGTGATCGCCGCGAGGAAGCCGACGGGAACCGCGGCCGTCTCCCGGGCCCGCTCGACGAGCGCGCGGAGAACCGCCGCCGAGTCGACGACCGGGTCCGTGTTCGGCATGGCCAGGACGGCGCAATAGCCGCCGGCCGCGGCTGCGCGTGTGCCCGACTCGAGGTCCTCCTCGTCCTCGCGGCCCGGCGTGCGCAGGTGGACGTGCGGGTCGACGAAGGCCGGCGCGAGCACCTTGCCGTTGCCGCCCGCGGCCGGCTCCATCCGCACGATCACGCCCTCCTCGACCGCGACCGTAAGCGTCTCGTCGATCCCCTGCCCCGGGTCGAGGACCCGGACGCCCTCGAAGACGAGCGAGTCCCGACGTCCGTTGCTCGCGACGAGCGTCATCACGCGACCTCCTCGATCTCGGCGACCTTGACCTCGACGGGGCCCTGCGTGAGGAGGTCGTAGAGGACCGCCATGCGGACGACGAGCCCGCTCCGCACCTGCCGCTCGACGAGCGAGCCGTCCGCGTCCGCGACCGCGGGGTCGATCTCGACCCCCCGGTTCATCGGCCCCGGGTGCATGACGCGCTGGCCGGGGCGCAGGCGCTCGGGGGTGACGCCCCAACGGGCCGTGTACTCGCGCAAGCTGGGGACGTAGTTCGCGCCCTCGAGCATGCGCTCGCGCTGCATGCGCAGGACGTAGACGACGTCGGCCGCCTTCACGTCCCGGATGTCGTGGGAGATCTCGCAGCCCATCGCCTCGATGCGGCGGGGGATGAGCGGCGGCGGGCCGACGAGCGTCACCCGCGCGCCCATGAGGACGAGCGCCTGGATGTTCGACCGTGCGACGCGCGAGTGGAGGACGTCGCCGACGATCGCGACGTGGAGGCCCTCGACCCCGCCCAGCTCCTCGTCGATCGTGTAGAGGTCGAGGAGCGCCTGGGTGGGATGCTGGTGCTTGCCGTCGCCCGCGTTCACCACGTGCGCCGGCGTGTAGCGGGCCGCGAGGTGCGGCGCCCCGATGTGAGCGTGGCGGATGACGACGACGTCCGGGTCGTAGGCGCCGATCGTCAGGAGCGTGTCCTTCAGGGACTCGCCCTTCTCGACGGCGGAGCCCGAGGACTTGATCGACATGACGTCGGCGGAGAGGCGCTTGGCGGCGAGCTCGAAGCTCGACGACGTCCGGGTCGAGGACTCGAAGAAGAGGTTGACGACCGTGCGCCCGCGCAGCGTCGGCAGCTTCTTGACGTCCCGCTCGAGCGAGCGCGCGAAGGTGCGGGCGAGCGCCAGGAGGCGCTCGACGTCCTCGCGCTCGAGGTCCGCGATCGAGAGCAGGTGGCGGCGCACCGGCGTCCTGGGCGGCAGGAGCTCGGAGCGCAGCAGGGGGCGGACGTCGGCCATGGGCTACCTCGCTTTCGTGGCGGGAACGAGCAGGACGCGGTCGACCTCGTCGACCTCGACGAGCTGCACCTGGACGCGCTCGTCGGGGGACGTGGGCAGGTTCTTGCCGACGTAGTCGGGCCGGATCGGCAGCTCGCGGTGGCCCCGGTCCACTAGGACGGCGAGCTGCACCCGGGACGGGCGGCCGTAGTCGAAGAGAGCGTCGATCGCCGCCCGGATCGTGCGGCCGGTGTAGAGGACGTCGTCGCAGAGGACGCACGTCATCCCCTCGAGCGGAAAGTCGAGGCGGGTGGCCCGGACGACCGGTTGCGGGTGGAGCGGCGCGCCGCCGCCCCGGACGTGAAGGTCGTCGCGGTGGAAGGTGATGTCGAGCGTCCCGAGCGCGACCTCCCGCCCGCTGAACTCCTCGATCAGCCGCCGGAGCCGGTGGGCGACGGGGACGCCCCGCGTGTGGATGCCGACGAGGGCGACGCGGTCGAGCTCGGGGTTGCGCTCGACGATCTCGTGCGCGATGCGCGTGACCGTGCGCCTGAGCGCCTCTCCGTCCAGCAGGAGCCTGTCCGCCTGTGCGGGCGCAGCCACCGTCCACTCCTTTCCGGCCTCACGGGACCGAGTTAAAGGTGCGAGGCGGAGGTTAGCCGTCCGCCCGGACGGCGTCCACCCGCTCGAGCAGCCGGCGGTGGAGCTGCTGCGTGGCCGCCCCGGGCGCCACCCCGAGCTCCTCGCGCAGGAGCACGCGCAGGCGGTCGTAGGCGCGCAGCGCCTCGGCGCCGTTGTCGCGAGCGGCGAGCGCCTCCATGAGCAGCCGGTGGCCGCTCTCGCGGAACGGCGCCGCCGCGACGAGCGCCCGGCCGGCCCGCTCGGCGGCGGCCAGCTCGGTGCCGCCCATGTGCAGGCCGATCGTGCCCACGCACTCGAGCGCCCGCAGGCGGACGTCGTCGAGCCAGCGACGGCGCTCCTCGATCCACGGCGCCCCGTACCCGGGCAGCAGGCCCCGCTCGGCCACGTAGAGGGCCGTGCGAGCGGGCGCCCACGCCTCGACCCAGCGACCGAGGGCGACTGCCGACTCGGCCCTGTGGACCCCGACGCCGGCCGCCTCGAGGTCGAGCCACGCGTCGGCGGGAAGGGCGAGGCGGACCTCCCCCTTGCCCTCCAGGCTCCCGGAGCCCAGCACGCGGCGGAGCTTCGAGAGGAGCGCTGCCAGGGAGGCCTCGGCGGCGTCCGGAGGCCCGGCCGGCCACAGCGCGGCGACGAGCTCGTCGCGGGTCGAGCGGCGCGCGCGGGTGGCGGCGAGGTAGGCGAAGAGCAAGCGCCCTTGCCGGCCGGGAAGGTCCCGCTCGACGCGGCTTCCGGCCAGCTCGACGACGAGCCGTCCGCAGAGCTGGATCCTCGTGCCGTCCGACGCCAAGGTTCCTCCAAGGTAACGGCAAGCCCGGGAGGCGACAATGCGCGCTCCCACGACGAAAGGAGCTCTCGAATGGGCAAGGTCGTCAACTGCGAGTGCGGCGAGACCGTCCGGGCGGCGGACGACGACGAGGTGGTCTCTCTCGTGGAGGCTCACGTCGAGCGGAGCCACCCCGAGCTGGTCGGGAAGCTGTCCCGAGCCGACATCCTCGGCATGGCGGAGGAGGAGTAGCGCGTGCGGCTCCTGGTCCAGGTCGCCACCGGGCCGGAGAACCCGACCCGGGCGGCGCTCGGCCTGCTCACGGCCCGCACGGCGGTCGAGGAGGGGCACGAGGTGCGTCTCTTCCTCGCCGGGGACGGCGTGCAGCTCGCGCGCCCGGAGACGGCCGCCGCGACGCAGGGCATCGGCAGCGGCTCGGTCGCAGAGCACTGGCGGGCGCTCGCCGACGCGAAGGTGCCCGTGTTCCTCTCCGGCCGCTCGAGCGAGGCGCGCGGGATCGGAGCGGACACGAGGCCGGGTGTCGAGCTCGTCCCGCCTGCGAAGCTCGTCGAGCTCGCGGCCTGGGCGGATTCTGCGCTCGTCTACTGAGGCGCGCCGGGCAGGTCCGCGCGGAGGACGGCCCACTCGAGCTCCGAGTCGAAGGCGTCGGGGAGCTCGCGCTCGGCCCTCGCGAGGCCGGCCGCGACCGCGTCGTCGTCGAGGAGACGGAGCGTCGAGATGAAGCGGCCGGCGATGCGCTCGAGCGCCTCCTCCCGGGACAGGCGGGCACGCTGGTGGAGCCGGCGGGTGTGGACGCGCTCGAAGCCGGCGGCCTGCAGCTCCCCGGCGAGCGTGTCGGGTGCCGGAAAGCGGCGGGAGTCGACCTCCACGACCGCCGGGATGAGGCGGCTGAGCCAGTAGCGGTCGAAGTGCTCCGGCGCGAACGTCGCCACGACGGCGCGCCCGCCCGGCCGGAGCACGCGCGCCAGCTCCGGGAGCGCACGGGACCGATCCACCAGGTGCACGGCTAGGCGCAGCACCGCGCGCTCGAACCAGCCGTCCTTGAAGGGGAGCGCCTCCGCGCGCGCCTCCTTGAACCGCGCGCGCCGGCCCGCGTTCTCCCGCGCGCGGGCGAGCATCTCGGCGGACGGGTCGACGCCCCAGACCCGCGCGCCGCGGTCGGCGAGCGCCGCTGCGAGCCTGCCCGTCCCGCATCCGACCTCGAGGACCCGGCGGCCGGCGAGGTCGCCCTCCTCCACGAGCAGCTCGAAGAGCTGCCACCAGTTGGGATCGACCGGCCGGAGGCGGTCGTACGTCTCCGCGAGCGGTCCGAAGTCCGGCGCCGTGCCCGCCTCTAGCGGCCGCCGATGAGCTCGTCGGGGTCGGTCATCGCCTCGAGGGCGTGCTGGGCCTCCTCGAGCGATCCCTCCGGGACCATCACCTTCTGGGGCGCGTCATCGAGAGCCGCCGGATGCTGCTCGACCGCGGGCTGGAGCTCCGACCGGATCCCCGCCGAGTGGAGGATCGCCTGGATCTCCTCCGCCTCCGAGAGGTCGCCTGCCACCTTCACCTGAACCATCCCCGCCATGCGGCTCGCCCTCCTCCCGCGTCGGTCGTGCTCCGGACTTGACGAGTCGGGGGCCGCCCCGCTCGGGAAACCGCACGTCGATGATATCGAAGTCCCTCGGGACGACCGTACCGGGGAAGATGGCGCGCGCCTCCCGCGCGATCTCCGGACCGAAGTACCGGTTCGACAGGTGCGTGAGGGCGAGCATCCGCACTCCGGCGGCGCTCGCCAGGCGCGCCGCCCCCGCCGCCGTCGAGTGCGCCGTCTCGTCGGCGCGCGTGCGCTCCTCCTCGGCGAACGTCGCCTCGTGGACGAGCAGGTCGGCGCCCTGCGCCACCTCGAGCACCGTCGCGGCCGGGGCCGTGTCGCCTGCCAGGACGATCGTCCGGCCCGGACGCGGGTCGCCGAGAACCTGCTCCGGAGCGACGGTCGTCCCGTCCGCGAGCTGCACCGGCTCGCCCGCCTGCAGACGGCCGAAGAGCGGGCCCGCCTCTACCCCGAGCGCCTCGGCGGCGTCCACGTCGAAGCGGCCCGGGCGCGGCAGCTCGACGAACGCGTAGCCGTTGGCTCCGACCGCGTGCTCGACGCGGAACACGACGATCCGGTAGTCGCCGCGGTCGAGCATCTCGCCGTCCCGCAGCTCGACGAGCTCCACCTCGTACGTCAGCTTGCCGAAGATGCGCTCGAGCGCGGAGAAGAGGCTCCGGAGACCCGGCGGCCCGTACACCGTCAGGGGCACCTCGCGCCCCCGGAGCGCGAACGTCTTCAGCATTCCGGGCAGGCCGAGATAGTGGTCCGCGTGGTAGTGGGTGACGAAGACCTCCGGGAGCTCCACGAGCCCCACGCTCGACTTGAGGAGCTGTCGCTGGGTTCCCTCCCCGCAGTCCACGAGGATCCGCTCTCCACCCCGGCGGACGAGGGTGCCCGCGAGGCCCCGCCGGGCGGTCGGGACGGATCCCGAGGTCCCGAGGAAAACGAGGTCGAGATCCACACGGCAAGTCTACGGCCCTCTCACGTTTTCCTTGCCTCGAGTCCGGCCGGCGTCGACGGTCGGGACACCGCCTCCCCGGACGACTCGTCGTAGCGGTCGCCGGGCGTCTTCAGTTGTCGAGAAGGCGGCCGGCGTGCTTCGTCACGGGAACGCGAGTCCGTGCTCGGCGGGCCGCCGGTTCGCGTGTGCCCCGAGCGCTAGGCACCACCTGCCGCTGAGGGCAGGTAGAGGGTCGTGCCGGGCTGGAGGTGCGACCCGGCCATGTGGTTGCGCTCCCGGATCCGCCAGACGCCCTCGCGCGGATCGCCCCCGTACCGCTCCGAGGCGAGCTGCCACAGCGTGTCACCCGGGCGGACGACGTACGCCTCGTCGGCGCCGGCGCCGCCCGACGGACGGGGAACGGCGAGCAGCAGGGCGACGGCGATCACGCTCAGGACGAGCAGATTGCGGGGAGCGAACATACGTTCGCAAGCGTACCGAAGCGTCCGGACGGAGCGCAAGCGGGCGCGCGCCACCCCCGCGGCCACGAGAGCGCCGACGCGCCTCAGTCGAGCGGCACGAGCTCCGGCATGCCGTCCCGGACGACGGCCATGGTGTGTCCCGGCGCGCGCCGCCGCTCGGTGGGGCTCCCCGGATTGACGACCCACACGCCGCCGTGGCGGGCGAGCTCCGGCTCGTGGGTGTGGCCGTAGGCGACGAGATCGCAGCGGGGAAACCAGCCGACCACACGCTCGTGGCGCCCGCCCCGGGGCCCGCCGTCGTGGACGAGCCCGATGCGCAGCCCCTCGGCTTCGACGACGCGGCGCTGGGGAAGCACGCCGCGCAGGTCGTGGTCGTCCATGTTCCCGAGGACCGCGTGCACCTCCTCGACGCCGGCCAGCCGGGCGAGCTCCGCGAGAACGGCGGCGCTCGTCACGTCCCCGGTGTGCACGACGACCGCGGCGGCGCGAAGCAGCCCCAGGCAGGCTGCCGGGAGCCGCCGCCCGCCGCGCGGCATGTGCGTGTCGCCGACGATCGCGATCAGGAGAGCCCGTCGACGAAGCTGCCGTCGCGGTAGACGAGCTCGCCGTCGGCGTACACCTCGCTTCCGGAGCGGAGGTCGCAGACGAGATCCCAGTGGAGAGCCGACTGCACCTGCCCGCCGCTCTCCGGGTACGAGGCTCCGAGCGCGAGGTGCACGGTGCCGCCGATCTTCTCGTCGAAGAGCGTGTGCCCGGTGAACTCGGTGACCGCGTCGTTCAGTCCGAACGAGAACTCGCCCGCGTGCCGGGCGCCGTCGTCGAGAGCGAGCATCTCGTGGAGGAACGCCTCCCCCTGGCTCGCGCGGGCCCGGACGACCTCGCCCTCGCGGAACTCGAGCTCGATGCCGGCCACGCGCCTGCCCGCGAAGCTCGCCGGGTAGGTGAAGCGGATCGCTCCCTCCACCTCCGTCTCGATCGGCCCGGTGAAGACCTCGCCGTCCGGGAAGTTCTCGCGGCCGTCGCAGGGGATCCAGGTGCGTTCAGCGACGCCGAGCCTCAGGTCGGTCCCGTCGCCGACCACCCGGATCTCGCGGCGCTCGCCGAGCCGGTCGGCGAGACGGGCGTACCGCTTCCCGAGCGCGCGCCACTCCTCGACCGGGTCGTCCCGGTCGAGCAGGCCGGCCTCGTAGACGAACGTCTCGTATTCGGCGAGCGACCGGTCCGCGTCCTGGGCGGCCGCTTCCGTCGGATAGAGCGTCACGACGGAGCGCAGCTCGCCCGCATTGGCGCGCTCGAAGTACCGCCGCCGCAGCGGCTCGCGCGCGCGTGCGTGGAGTGCCTGGCGGGCCGGGTCGAGGTCGGTGTTACTGCGCGTGTTCGCGTCCGCCTCGATGGCGATGCGCACGTCCGCGCGCTCGACCTCGGCCGTCCGGAGCGGGCTCACCCACGCGAGCTGCTCGTCGCTTCCCTCCGCGAAGAGGAGCTCGGCGGCGCCGTCCAGCTCGATGCGCAGGTGCGGATGGCCCCCCGCCCGGAGGACGCGCCGCCAGATCGCGTGGACGAGCGGGCTCGCGCCGGGCGACGTGTCGATGCAGACGAGGTCGCCCTCCCGGACGGAGGTCGAGTAGTCGACGAGAACGCCCGCCAGGCGCTCGACGCGCGGGTCAGCCACCGACGCCGCTCTCGACGACCTCGAGCGCGGGATCGGCGAGGAAGCGCCCATCCTTCCAGAGGAGCTCGCCGTCGGCGTGCACCTCGCCCTCCTCGCGCAGGTCGCAGATCATGTCCCAGTGGAGGCCTGAGGTATTGCGGCCGCCGGTTTGCGGGAAGCCCGACCCGAGCGCGAAGTGCATCGTGCCGCCGATCTTCTCGTCGAACAGGATGTTGCGCGTGAAGCGGTCGATCTCGTAGTTGAGGCCGAACGCGACCTCGCCGAGCACCCGGGCGCCGGCGTCCATGTCGAGCAGCGACTGGAGGTAGTCGTCGCCTCGGGACGCCTCGGCCGCGACGACGGCGCCGTTCTCGAAGCGGAGGCGGACGTCCTCGACCTCGCGACCGTGGTAGAGCGCCGGGAACGTGTAGCGGATCTCGCCCGTGGTCTCGGTCTCGACGGGGCTCGTGAAGATCTCGCCGTCGGGCATGTTGAAGCGGCCGTCCGCGGCCAGCCAGGAGCGTTCGGCGACCCCCAGGCGCAGGTCGGTGTCGGGCCCGACGACGCGCAGCTCGCGGACGCTCCCGAGCTCCGTGGCACGCGCCTCGAGGGCCGTCTTGACGGTGCGCCAGTGCTCCTCGGGCCGCTCCTCGTGGACGTGGCACGCCGCGAAGACGAAGTCCTCGTAGGCCTCGAGCGACATCTCCGCCTCCTGGGCGTGCGCGTTCGTGGGGAAGAGCGTCCCGCACCAGCTCATCTCGCCGCGCGAGATCCGCTCCCAGCGCCGGTTCGTGAGCTTGCGCTGGGCGGCGAGGTAGGCCGCGTGCCGGTCGGGGTCGACCCGCGAGAGACCGCGCGTGTTCACCTCCGACCAGACGGTCGCGAGCGCGTCGAGGCCCTCGATCTCCTCCCACCGAAGGGGCGAGATGTGGGCGAGCTGCTCGTCCGAGCCCTCGTGCAGAAGCGACTCGAGCAGCCCCGGCACCCCGATGTTCGTGTAGGCATGCGCGCCGGCCCGGAGCGCCGCGCGGTAGAGCTCGAGCGCGAGCGGCGCGGCCGCGTCGAGCGCGTCGATCCTGAAGACCTGCCCCTCGCGGAGGCCGAGCGAGTAGCCCACGATCAGGCGGGCGAGACGCTCGATCCGGGGGTCCCTCATGCCCGCGTTATACCGGACGGCAAGGCCGCGAGTACCGCCTCTAGTAAGCGGTCAGGGCCAAAACGGACAGGGTCGTCGGTCGGCAAGCCTGTTTCCTCGGCCACCTCGGCTACCGCACTCTCCGCCGCTTCGGCGGAGAGCCGCCCCGTGTTCAGCGCGACTGCCGCGACGCGGGCCGGCCGCACCGGCAGCGCGAGGCGCTCGTAGAGGTCGACGAGGTCCGGCAGGGGTGGGATCGGGTGGCCCGGCACGCCCTCGATCTCGGTGTCCCCGGCCCGGTGGACGAGGACGAGCACGTGCGGGGCGGCGCCGTGGTAGAGGCCGAGGGTGACTCCGGAGAACTGCGGATGGACGATGGCGCCCTGGCCCTCGACGAAGAGGAGGTCCCCCCTCCTCGCGCCCTCGACGACGAGGCGCTCGCCGGCGCCGGCGAGGAAGTCCGACACGACGGCGTCGACCGCGATTCCCCAGCCCTCGATCATGATCCCCGTCTGGCCCGTCGGGACGAAGACGGAGCGCAGCCCACGCGCCCGCGCGGCGCGGTCGAGCTCGACCGCCACGGTCTTCTTGCCGACCGCGCAGTCCGAGCCGACCGTGAGGACGACCTCGGCGCCGAGGGTGAGGTTCTCGCCCGTCGGCACGCTCAGGTCGGGCGGCGGGCGCCGGTAGTCGCGCAGCTCGACGCCGCGCTCGCGCGCCAGCGCGGCCAGCTCCGGATCGTCGCCGAGGAACTCGTGCATCCCGGCCTCGACGTCGAGGCCCGCCGCGACGGCCTCGCGCAGCAGGCCGCGCCAGACGGGGGGCAGCCGCCCGCCGGCGACGGCGACGCCGACGAGCGCCGCAGTCGGGCCGTAGGGAAGCGCCTCGGCGACGCTGCCGACCACGGGGACGCCTTCCACCGTCTCCCCCGCGCGCTCCGAGTCGAGGACGGCGACGACCGGGTCGGCCCCGTAGCGGATCACGCCGTAGGTCGTCTTCCCGTAGTGGTCGTCCCCCGAGTAGCCCTCGGCGAGGACGAGGTAGCGCTTCATGCCGGCTCGACCCCGAGCCCGGGCCGGTCGGCCGGCACCTGCACGCCGTCGACGAAGGCCACTCCGGGCCAGGGATCCTCGGCGAGCAGCAGGTTTCCGTCCAGGTCGAGGTGGTCGCAGAGGCTCCCGATCTGCGCGGCCGCGGCGATGCCGAGCCCGGACTCGACCATGCAGCCGAGCATGACGCCGAGCCCCAGCGCCCGGGCGGCGTGGGCCATCCGGACGGCCTCCCTGAGACCCCCGCTCTTCGCCAGCTTGATGTTG
>JAICGP010000035.1 GCA_025923055.1 Thermoleophilia bacterium | reverse complement strand
TTGCGGGCGCGCACCGTCGGGGCGAGCCGCACGGCCGCGACCCAGACGTAGAGCAGGGCGCCGACGACGGCCCCGGCCAGTTTCAGGATGCGGCCCACGGCTACGATTGTCGCATGGCCCAGCGCCGTGACATCGACCGCGTCAGGAGCGAGATGGAGGAGCTCTTCGCGGATCTCTGCCAGCATCGGCTGGCGCCGCAGCGCGCCGGCTTCCGGCCGCGCGTGGACGCCTACCGCACCGAGGACCCGCCCGCGCTCCACGTGGTCGTCGAACTGGCGGGCGTCGATCCCGCGGCGGTCGACCTGGCGCTCGCGGACGGCATCCTCGCCGTCAGCGGAGAGCGCCGGCGGCCGGCGGCGAAGGGCCGCCGCTACGAGCACATGGAGATCGACTACGGCCGCTTCGAGCGGCGCATCGCGCTCGGCGAGGAAATCGATGCCGACGCGGTCGAGGCTCGCTACCAGCACGGCCTGCTCACGATCGTCCTCCCCCTGGCCGCCCGCCCGACGGGTCCGGTACGCGTGCAGGTGACGAGGGGAGGTGAGGAATGAGCACGGTCGAGGAGACCACAGCTCCGCCCGACGCCGCGGAGAAGACGGTGCTTCCGGTCCTGCCGCTCAAGGAGTCCGTCGTGTTCCCGGGCGCGATGACGCCGCTCGCCATCGCGCAGGAGCGCTCCATCCGGCTCGTCGACGAGGCCGTCGCCGGCGACCTCACGATCGCGCTCGTCACCTCCCGCGACGCCGAGGAGGAGGCGCGGACCGCCGAGGACCTCCACGACGTCGGCACTTCCGCGGTCGTCCACAAGATGATCCGCGTTCCCGACGGGACGCTGCGCGTGCTCGTCCAGGGGGTCGACCGCATGCGCCTCGACGGCCTCGAGGAGACCGAGCCGTACCTCGTCGGGCGCTTCACCCCGCAGCCCGACGTCGTCGAGCGCGAGAAGGAGGTGGAGGCGCTCTCGCGCTCGGTCGAGGCCCTCTTCGGCCGCATCATCGCGGTCGCCCCGTACCTGCCCGAGGAGCTCGAGCTCGCCGCAGCGAACGCGGAGTCGCCGAGCGCGCTCGCCAACCTGATCGCCTCGACGATCCGCCTGCCGACCGAGGAGCGCCAGGAGCTGCTCGCGGCCGCGAACGTCGAGGAACGGCTCCGGCGGCTGACGGTCATCCTCTCGCGCGAGCTCGAGGTCTTCGAGCTCGGCTCGAAGCTCCAGTCGCAGGTGCAGTCGGAGATGGACCGCTCGCAGCGCGAGTTCCTCCTGCGCCAGCAGCTGAAGGCGATCCAGGAGGAGCTCGGCGAAGGGGACGAGCAGCAGGCCGAGGTCGCCGAGCTGCGCGGCCGCCTCGAGGAGGGGAGCCTTCCCGAGGAGGCCGACCGGCAGGCGCGCCGGGAGCTCGACCGGCTGGCCAAGCTGCCGCCGGCCGCAGCCGAGTACGGCGTCATCCGCACGTACCTGGAGTGGATCCTCTCGCTGCCGTGGCAGACGACGACGGTCGACGACCTCGACCTGAAGAAGGCGCGCAGGATCCTCGACGAGGACCACTACGACCTCGAGAAGATCAAGGACCGGATCCTCGAGCATCTCGCCGTGCAGAAGCTGCGCCAGGGGCTCGCCGGCCCGATCATCTGCTTCGTGGGGCCGCCCGGCGTCGGCAAGACCTCGCTGGGCCAGTCGATCGCGCGGGCGCTCGGGCGCCGCTTCGTGCGCATCTCGGTGGGCGGGGTGCGGGACGAGGCGGAGATCCGGGGACACCGGCGCACCTACATCGGCGCCATGCCGGGCACGGTGATCCGCGCGCTGCGCGACGCCGAGTCGAGGAACCCGGTTTTCATGATCGACGAGATCGACAAGATGGGCGCCGACTGGCGCGGCGACCCGTCGAGCGCCATGCTCGAGGTGCTCGACCCGGCGCAGAACTCCACGTTCCGCGACCACTACCTCGACCTGCCCTTCGACCTCTCGCAGGTGCTCTTCATCTGCACGGCGAACCAGCTCGAGACGATCCCGGCACCCCTCCGCGACCGCATGGAGATCATCCAGCTCTCGGGCTACACCGAGGACGAGAAGGTCGGCATCGCCCGGCGCTACCTCGTCCCGAAGCAGGTCGAGGCGCACGGGCTCGAACGAAAGGCGGTGACGTTCACGGAGAAGGCCCTGCGCCTCGTCGTCCGCGAGTACACCCGCGAGGCGGGAGTGCGCGGCCTCGACCGCGAGATCGCCGCGCTCTGCCGCAAGGCCGCGCGCGAGATCGCGGAGGGAAAGCGCAAGACGGCGCGCATCGACGAGGAGCGCGTGCGCTCGTGGCTGGGCCGCAGGCGCTTCCCCGCCGAGGTGCGGAAGCGGACGTCGGACCCCGGGGTGGCGACGGGCCTCGCCGTAACCCCCGTCGGCGGCGACGTCCTCTTCGTGGAAGCGACTGCCATGCCCGGCCAGGGCAAGCTCACGGTCACCGGACAGATCGGCGACGTGATGCGCGAGTCGGCGCAGGCGGCGCTCTCGTGGGTGCGCGGCCACTCCTCCGAGCTGGGGCTCGACTCCGACTGGTTCGAGCACCGGGACGTCCACATCCACGTTCCCGCCGGAGCGGTGCCGAAAGACGGCCCCTCGGCCGGCATCGCCATGGCGATCGCGCTCTCGTCGCTCGCGACGGGGACGCCGGTCTCCGAGGAGGTGGCGATGACCGGCGAGATCACGCTGACGGGGCAGGTCCTGCCGATCGGCGGGGTCAAGGAGAAGGTCCTGGCCGCGCAGCGCGCCGGCATCTCGACCGTGATCCTCCCGCGGGAAAACGAGGGCGACCTCGACGACCTGCCGGAGGACGTGCGGAGCTCGATGAGCTTCGTGCTCGCCGACGCGATCGACCAGGTGCTCGAGGCGGCGCTGCCGGGCGCAGCCGTGCTCGAGTTTTCGCGGGCGGCCGACGGGTAGATAATGGCGGCGAACGCGACGAAAGGACGACGATGAAGGACAGAGTGAGCGGCGCCGTCGACACGGCGCGGCCCTACGTCGAGCGCATGGCGCGCGACGAGGAGCTGCACGACCACGTCAAGAGCGCGTACGAGTCGGCCCGCAGGATCTACGACGAGCTGCTGGGCGGACGGGGCGCGACCGGGCTCGCCACCAAGGTGGCGCGCGACAAGGATCTCCAGGACGAGCTGCGCAAGGCCGTCGAGGAGCTGCGCAGGGCGGGGGATCGCGTCCAGGGGAAGGACTCCCACAAGGGGCGCAACACGACCCTGCTCCTCGCGGGTATCGCGCTCGGTGTCCTCTTCAACCCGGCGACGGGCCCCGAGACGCGGCGCTGGCTGAAGGACAAGATCCTCGGCCCAGAGCAGCCCTTCGAGTACCAGTCGAACGACGCGGCGTAGTCGGACCGCGCGGGAAGCGGGCTCGTAGCCGTCAGGAGCGAGCCCGCATCTACCGCGCACGTGGGAGCGCTTCACGGGTCGACGGATCCCTCGGGCGTCCGGTGACCGCCTCCAATCGGGCTGAGTAGCCAGACGGGCTCCCGGCTCGGAACATTGCTCGCCCACGAGAGGTCGAAGGGGGTGATGCGACGTGCTTGTGCCCCTAAGGGCTTCTTCTCTTGCCTCGCTCTCCTCGGCTGCGACGGAGGCCGGGACGGCCCCGGATTCTTCCCGGCGAAGGGATCGCAGCCATCGGGCCACGGCGTGAAGTCGAGTTTGACCCTCAACGTCAACACGCTCCGTGACGGGAGGGTGGAGGCGTCCTGCTCCGCTGGCTGAGCCGGTCGACGAGAGGCGGCCCCGGCGGGCGAGCCGTGCCGGTCGCTAGCCGCCAGCCGCTAGCCGCCGAAGCCGGGCTGGGCCCCGACGATCGTCGGCCCCGGCGCTGCCTCGCCGAAGAGGTCCGGCATGACGAGGTACGACGCGAGCGTCTCGTCACGGAGGCCGGAGAGCGTCGAGATGTCCTCCGCCTGGAGGAGCACGGCGCCGACCTTCGGCGCTCGCCCGGCCGGCGTCCAGCCGCCGAAGTCGACGTCGTCCAGGCGGAGCCACGCGGTCAGGTACGGGTACGGGTTGACGACCCCGTCGTAGCCCATCCAGAGCAGCTCGCGCGGGTGGATCTCGAAGTGGAGGTGCGGAGGCGTGCCCGCGGCGTCGCCCGTCGTGCCGACGAATCCGATCACGTCGCCGGCCTCGACCTCGGCGCCCTCGCGCGCGAGCGGCGAGAACGCTGAGAGGTGGGCGTAGTAGAACTCGTTTCCGGCCCGGTCGCGCAGCCAGAGGCGGTTGCCGCCGACGTCGTTCCAGCCGACGAGCGAGAGCGTCCCGTCGGCGACCGCGAGGAGCGGCGCGCCGAGCGGCGCGAAGATGTCGTTGCCGTGGTGCCAGCCGGTCGTCGCGCGTGCGGCCGCGAAGTCGTCGCTGAACGACGCCGGCCCGTAGACGGGGAAGACGTAGCCGCCGTCCGTCAGCCTCGGACGGACGTCGGGCGGCGGGTTCTTCACCGTCCGGGGCGGCTGCGGCGAGGACCCCGGCGGGGCCGGGACCGGGTCGGGCGGCGGCTTGGAGGTCCCGCCGGTTCCGCCCCCGGAGCTGTTGCCGCCGCCTCCGCCCGAGCCTCCTCCGTCGCCTCCGCCGCCTGCGCCGGAGCCGCCGCCGGACGTCGGGGGAGGCGGGGCGGGCGCCGGCTTCGCCTTCGGGGCGCTCGCCGCGGCCTCCGCGTAGCCGATCGAGATCTCCGTTCCTGCAGGCAGCCCTCCGTGCTCCTTCGTGAGGACGACGTGGAGCCCGGTGACGAAGCCCCGGAAGCCGAGGCGGGCGCTCTTCTGCCGGACCACGGCCTGCTCCAGCACGACGGCGTACCCCCAGTCCCCCAGGTTCACGCGTGCGTTGGAGCCCGCCCCGACGGCCTTGCCGAGCACGACGAGGTTCGACAGCCCCGACGCCGCGAGCGAGCCGTTCGCCTCGGTGCCCGACGCGCGGGAGCCCGCCTTGACGAAGACGCTGTCCGCCGTTATCTCGCCGCCGAAGAGCGAGACGGCCTGGATCGTGGCGCTCGAGGTCGCCGTCGAGCGCGACGAGCCGAGCCCGGTGCGCGCCGTCGTCGACGTCGATCCGACGGTGACGGCGCCGTCGCCGAACGACCAGCCGTCGATCGTGGCGCCCGCCTGCGGCGGGGCCGCGACGACCGCGGCCGCTCCGCCGTCACCACCGGGGACGCTGATGCGGACGCCGGCCGCCTGCGCCGACGCGCTCGGGCCGCTCTGCGCGCCCGCGGGGCCGCCGAGCGCGAGGACGGCCACGGTGAGGAGCGCCGCGTGAACGAGGCGGTGACCCACGACGGGCAGGTTATCGGCACGTGGCGGCGGACGACAGAGGGCCCGTTCGGCCGTTCTCAGCCGGTGACTCGGCGTGCGAACGCGCGGAAGCGCTCGCGCGTGTCGTCGTCCGGCCCGACCGGCTCGGCCTCGGCGAGGCTCGGGTCGGCTGCGACCTCTTCGGCGACCGCCCTCACCTCGGCCCTGACGGCCGCGAGCACGGCGGCGTCGGCGAGCAGCTGGTCGACCCACGTCCCCTCGGCGTCGGGATCGACGTCGCGCTCGACCAGCAGGCGCCCGAGCAGGATGCCGACCCGGACGTACGCGAACGTCCGGAACGCGAGCTGGCGGCGCGGCGAGACCGCGAGCGCGGCCACAGCCCCATCCTCGGCCTGGAGGCGCTCGACGATCTCGCCGATCGGCTCGTCGACGAGGGGGATGTGGATCTCGCCGGCCATCCATCCGAAAGTCTAGGAGGGATTGGCGGGCGGCACAGGCTGCTTTCGCCAAACCCCCCTCGGCCTCAGGGCCGGCGGGCCGCCCAGAGGAGCTGCGCCGCCACGACGACGAGGAAGCCGGCGAAGAGGATGCGAAGCAGCTCGTCGTCGAGCGACGTGGCGAGCACGGCCCCGCCGGCGACGCCGGCGACGGAGACGAGGCCGACGGTAAGCCCCTCCCGCCAGCGGACGTTCCCGACCCGGTGCTGCTGCCACGCGCCGAACGCGACGACCGGGATCATCGCCGCGAGCGAGGTCGCCTGCGCCTCGAGCTGGCCGAGCCCCACCACGAGCGTCAGGGTCGGCACGAAGAGCACGCCGCCGCCGACGCCGAAGAGCCCGGACAGCGCTCCGGCGCCGAATCCGAGCACGAGCGCCAGGACGACCGTGCCGGCGCTCATTCGAGGACGAGGACGACGGCGACGGCGACGAGGAAGACCGCGAAGGAGAGGGTCAGGGCGCGCGAGGTGACCCGCTGCTGCACGCGGACGCCGGCCACGGAGCCGAGGAGGGCAGGCACTCCCACGAGGGCGGCCGCGTCCCAGTCGACGTGCTCGAGGAGCGAGAACGACGTCGCGCCGGCGATCGCCGTCACGAGGATCGCGGCCAGCGAGGTCGCCGTCGCAACGCGGGGGTCGAAGCCGAGCAGGAGGACGAGCAGCGGCACGACGACGATGCCGCCGCCGACCCCGAAGAGCGCGCTCAGGAAGCCCGAGGCCACGCCGATGCCGCCGAGCGCCAGGAGCGTGCGATGCCGCGGCACGGCCGTATCCTAGGAGGGTTTGGTGGAATGTCGTTCGTCGCGGGGGTGCCATGCTCGTTCCGAGGCAAGGACGCAAGGAGCGCCGATCGTGAGAGCTATCGGCGCGACCGAGGACGCCGCATCCGGGCGAGCAGCGCGGCGCTGCAGCACAAGCGCCTCTCTCGCCAGGCCCTCCTAGCGGGCCGATGGAGGCCGCCCCGCTGCTCGCCCCCCTCGCCGAGGCGCCGGAGCGGAGCACGCTCGTCCTCGACGTGGACGGGACGCTCGCGCCCATCGTCGCGCGACCGGAGCTCGCTCGGGTGCCCGCCTCGACGCGCGCGCAGCTCGAGCGGCTCGCGGTCCGCTACGCGCTCGTGGCCTGCGTCAGCGGCCGGGCCGGCGAGGACGCCCGCCGCCTGGTCGGCATCGAGGGAATCGAGTACGTCGGCAACCACGGACTCGAGCTCGACCCGCTCGCGCCGGAGCTCGCTGCCGGGATCGCGCGTTTTCGCGACCGCGTCGGCCTTCCCGTCGAGGACAAGGGGCTCTCCCTCTCTTACCACTACCGCGAGGCCCCGGACGAGGCGGCCGCGCGCCGGCGGCTCGAGGAGGTGGCGGATCTGGCGGAGGCCGAGGGTCTCGACGCACGCTGGGGCCGAAAGGTGCTGGAGGTCCGTCCGCCGGTCAGGGCCGACAAGGGGACAGCCGTGCGGGCGCTTCTCGAGCGCTCGGGCGCGGAGCGCGGGCTCTACGCCGGCGACGACACGACCGACCTGGACGCCTTCGCGGGCCTCGTGGCCGCGGGTCTCGAGCACGCGGTGCGCGTGGCGGTCGCTTCCGACGAAGGGCCCGCGGCGCTGCGCGAAGCGGCGGATCTCGTCGTGGCCGGCCCCGAGGAGCTGGCCCGGCTCCTAGAGCTCCTGTAGGAGCTCCCAGGCCCGCCGGACGTCGTCCGCCGTCGTCCGGTGGTGGCCGACGGCGAGGCGGAGGACGTAGCGCCCGTCGAGGACGGTGTGGGAGAGGTACGCCTCCCCTGTCGCGTTCACGCGCTCCAGGAGCGCCTCGTTCTCCTCGTCGGAGCACTCGCGCCGGAAGCAGACGACGGAGAACGGCACCGGCGCGACGACGGCCCAGCCCGGCGTCTCCTCGATCCAGGAGGCGAAGAGTCGCGCCAGGCGCACGTGCTCCCGGATGAGCGCCTGCAGGCCCTCGCGGCCGTAGCAGCGCACGACCGCCCAGAGCTTGAGCGCCCGGAACCGCCGGCCGAGCGCCGGGCCGTAGTCCATCAGGTTGGTGACGTCCTCGACGCTCGTCCGCAGGTACTCCGGGACGAGGCTGAAGGCCTCGCGAAGGGCGCCGGGCCGGGCCGTGTAGAGGACGGAGCAGTCGATCGGCGTGAAGAGCCACTTGTGCGGGTTGACGACGAGCGAGTCCGCCCGCTCGACTCCGGCGAGCGCCCAGCGGTGCTCCTGGCAGACCGCGGCCGACCCGGCGTAGGCCGCGTCGACGTGGAGCCAGGCGCCTGCCTCCCGGCAGAGCTCGGCGATCGCGGGGACCGGGTCGACCGACGTGGTCGACGTCGTGCCCACCGTGGCGACGACCGCGGCGGCCTCCCCTTCGGCGAGAGAGGCGGCGAGCGCGTCGGGGCGGAGGCGGAACTCCGCGTCGGCCGCGAGCTTGCGCAGCGGCAGTCCGAGCAGGCGGGCGGCCTTGTCCACCGACGAGTGGGCGTGCTCGGAGCAGAGCACAGCGCCGCCGGGCCGGAGACCGCGCGCGGCGGCGAGCGCCGCGAGCGTCGAGGTCGAAGCGGTGTCCTCGATGTGCCCGTGCAAACCCTCCGGGAGGCCGAGCAGCTGCCGCACCCAGTCGACGGCCACCTCCTCGAGCTCCGTCGCGGCGGGCGACGTGCGCCAGAGCATCGCGTTGACGTTCAGGGCGGCGGTCAGGAACTCGGCCAGGATCCCCGGCTCCGTGCCGGAGACCGCGAAGTAGGCGAAGAAGCGTGGGTGGTTCCAGTGCGTGATCCCGGGGAGCAGCACCTCGTCGAGGTCGCGGAGCACCGCCGCGAAGGGCTCCGCCCGCTCGGGCGGCGAGGCAGGGAGCGCGGCGCGAATCTCGCCCGGCTCGACCCGCGCGAGCACGGGGCGCCCGCGGACGTCCTCCAGGTAGCCCGCGACCCAGTCCGCGACGGCGGCGGCGTCCTCGCGGAACTGCGTCACGACTTCATCAGCTTGCGCACCTGCTTCCAGGAGCGTGCGTTCACGACCTGGTCCTTAGTCAGCCAGCCGCGGCGCGCCTGGGCGACCCCGAGCTCAAGGTTGTCCAGCTCGTGGACCCGGTGGGCGTCCGTCGAGATGACGATGCCGGCGCCCGCCTCCGCGGCCGCGCGCGCGTGCGAGTCCATGAGGTCGAGACGGTCGGGCTGGGCGTTGATCTCGAGGAAGGTTCCCGTCTCGACCGCCGCCTCGAGCACCCGCTCGAAGTCGAGGTCGTAGGGCGGACGGCGGTTGATCTTCCTGCCGGTGGGATGGCCGATGCAGTCGACGTGCGGGTTCTCCATCGCCGAGACCAGCCGCTCGGTGAGGCGCTCGCGCGGCCCGTCGAAGCCGGAGTGGATGGACGCCATCACCCAGTCGCGCCCGGCGAGCACGTCGTCGGGCATGTCGAGGCTCCCGTCGGCGCGGATGTCCACCTCGATCCCCCCGAGGATCTCGAGCTTCGGCAGCCGCTCGCGGAGCGCGGCGATCGCCTCGGTCTGCTGCTCGAGGCGCCCGTCGCGAAGCCGCCTCGCGTGGTCGCAGATCGCCACGTAGCGCCTCCCCCGCTCGAGCGCCGCGACCGCCATCTCCTCGAGCGTCCCGCGCCCGTCCGACCAGTCCGTGTGCATGTGCAGGTCGCCCTGGAGGTCGGCCAGCTCGACGAGGGCCGGCAGGCTTCCGTTCCGCGCCGCCTCGAGCTCGCCGCCGTTCTCGCGCAGCTCGGGCGGGATCCAGGCGTAGCCGAGGCGCGCGTAGACGGCGTCCTCGTCGGCGGCCTGGAACGTCTCGCCGCTCTCGGTCTCGAGAACGCCGTACTCCGAGACGGAGAGCCCGCGGCGGACGGCCTCCTCGCGCAGGGCGACGTTGTGGTGCTTGGAGCCGGTGAAGTGCTGGAGGAGGCTGCCGTAGCTCTCGGGCGGGACGACGCGGAGGTCGAAGCGGAGCCCCTCGTGCGAGACGACGGTCGCCTTGGTCGGGCCGTGCGCGACCACCTCGGCCACCCACGGACGCCCGGCGAGAAAGGCGGTCAGGGCGGGCGGGTCGGCCGCCGTCGCGATCAGGTCGAGGTCGCGCACGGTCTCACGCCGCCGGCGCACGCTGCCCGCCTCGGAGACCCGGTCGGCGAGACCGCTCCCCTCGATCTCCTCGACCGCCTGTCGCACCGCCCCGAGCACGCGCCCGAGGAGCGTGCGGCCCGTGTCCGCCGAGCGGCGGGCCGGGGCCGACAGTGCCTTCAGCACCTTCTCCTCCGTCTTGGCGCCCAGACCGGGGAGCGCCCGCAGGCGCTCCTGCTCGGCCGCCGCGCGCAGGCTGTCGAGCGAGTCCACGCCGAGCTCCTCCCAGAGCTTGCGCGCCGTCTTCGGCCCGAGACCCGGAACGTGCATGACCTCGACGAGGCCCGACGGGAGCTTGTCCCTCAGCTTGGCGAGCGCCTGCAGGTCGCCCGTCTCGCTCAGCTCCACGATCTTCGCCTCGATCGTCCCGCCGATGCCCGAAAGGCGGGTCGCCTTGCCGTCGAGCGCGAGCTGGGCCACGGGCACTGCCGCCTCCCGAATCCGGGCGGCGGCGCGCCGGTACGCGGCGAGACGGAACGCGTCCGCGCCGTCCAGCTCCAGCAGGTCGGCGAGGAGCTCGAAGCGCTCGGCCAGCTCGGCGTTCCGGGGCAGGGTCTGAGGCACCGCGGCGATGATACGCACGTGCGGCTGGTCGTCTGCCTCCCCACCTACGACGAGCGCGAGAACCTGGAGCCGATGCTGCGGCGCCTCGGGGAGCTGTTCGCCGCTGCCGCGCTCGACGGCCGCGTGCTCGTCGTCGACGACGCCTCGCCCGACGGCACCGGCGAGCTCGCCGACCGACTCGCGCGCGAGCTCGGCTTCGTGGACGTGCTCCACCGCGAGCGCAAGGAGGGGCTCGGGCCGGCCTACGTGGCGGGCTTCGGCCGGGCGCTCGAGGCCGGCGCCGGGCTCGTCGCGAGCATGGACTGCGACTTCTCCCACGACCCGGCCGACCTGCCGCGCCTCGTCTCCGCGGCCGAACGCGCGGGCGTCGGGCTCGGCTCCCGCTACGTCGCCGGTGGCGCCACGCGGAACTGGGGGCTCGTCCGCCGGGCGGTCAGCCGCGGCGGATCGCTCTACGCGCGGCTGCTGCTCGGCATCCCCGTGCGCGACCCGACGTCCGGCTTCAAGGTCTACCGGCGCGACGCCCTCGAGGCGATCCGGCCGGCGCGCGTGGAGGCTCGCGGGTACGCGTTCCAGATCGAGACGGTCTACCGCGCCATCCGCGCCGGCTTCGCGGTCGAGGAGGTGCCGATCCTCTTCGCCGACCGCGAGGAGGGCGGCTCGAAGATGGGCCCCGAGATCGTCCTCGAGGCGGTCGTGCGGGTGCCGCGGCTGCGGCTGGCCGCCCTGCGCGGCCGGCTCTGACGAGTCTCCTCTGGCCACGTCGGGGTCAGGCCCCGCCGTGTCTCCACCGGACACGGTCGTCGGCCTGAGCGCCGGCATTGACGCGATCGCGGGGTCCGCGAGGGCCGCGGCCCCCGTGGGCATGCCGGGGTCAGGCCCCGTCGTGTCCCTGCAAGACGCGGCCTACCGCGGACTGCGCTCGCCCGTGACGTCAGGTCTCGCGAAGCGAGTCCCAGCTCGCGAGCCCGGCCGGCTCGACGCCCTCGCCCTCCTCGCAGCGGCCGACGACGGGGAAGCCCGCCGCCTCGGCGTCCTCGGGTGCGAGGACGGCCAGGAGCTCGTAGTCCTCGCCGTGCGTCCAGAAGGGGAGATCCGCGACCGCGTCGATTCCCGGCGCGCGGGGGATCCGCTCCGGCTCGAGCACGACCCGGCAGCGGGAGCGCTCGGCGATACGCGCGGCGTCGCCGGCGATCCCGTCGGAGAGGTCGACGACGGCATGCGCGACCTTCGCGAGGCGACGGCCCTCCGCGAGCCTGAGCGGGGGCCGGCGGTGGCGCGCGACGAGCTCGTCGAATCCCTCGAGTCCCTCGCGGAGCACGTGCAGGCCCGCCGCGGCGGCGCCCAGCGGGCCGGTGACGACGACCGCGTCCCCGGGGCGCGCGCCGGCACGTCCCGGCACCCGCTCGCTCCGCCCGACGGCGGTGACGACGACGGTGACGTCGCCGCCCCGGGTCACGTCCCCGCCCGCGACGGGGACGCCGGTCTCGGCCAGGCCCTGGTAGAGCGCGACGACGGCGTCCGCGTGCAGGTCGGCCGAAAGGGCGAGCGTGACGAGCAGGGCCTCCGGCTCGGCGCCCATCGCGGCGAGGTCGGACAGGTTGACCGCGGCGGCCTTCCAGCCGAGGTCGCGCCACGACGTCCACGCGCGCCGGAAGTGGACGCCCTCGACGAGCGCGTCCTGGGTGACACAGAGCCCACCGGGGAGCACGGCGCCCTCGGCGTCCTGGCCGCCGGCCAGGCCGCGGCGCTCGAGCTCAGCGAGGAGCCCGAACTCCCCGAGCTCCGCGAGCCTCAAGGTGGAAGACGTCGACCGGCCCCGACCCGCCGCCGATCCCGGTGAGCCCGTTCCGGACCGACTCGGACGCGATCGTCGCCGCCCCGCGGGCCGCATCCTCGAGGGTCTCCCCCCAGGCGAGCAGCGCGGCCAGCGCGGCCGAGTGGGTGCACCCGGCCCCGTGCGTGGCCGCCTCCCCGTGACGCTCGACCGGGATCGGCACGTGGCGCTCGCCGTCGAAGAGCCAGTCCACCGCCTCGGCGCCGTGACCGCCGGTGACGACGACGGCAGGCGCGCCGAGCTCGTGTAGCGCCTCGGCCAGCTCGAGGCGGTCGGCGTCCTCGCTGTACGAGCGGCCGGCGAGCGCGCAGGCCTCGTGGAGGTTTGGAGTGACGACGGTGGCGAGCGGGAAGAGCTCGCCGACGAGGGCCGAGACGGCGTCGTCCCGGAGGAGCTTCGCGCCCGACGCGGCGACCATGACGGGGTCGACGACGAGCGGGACGGGGCGCTCCGTGAGGAAGTCCGACACGGCCTCGACGATGCGGGCGCTGAAGAGCATCCCCGTCTTGGCCGCATCCACGCCGATGTCGTCGAAGATGGCGTCGAGCTGGGCGCGCGTGAACTCGGGGGGCGCCTCGTGGACGCCGGTCACGGCGAGCGTGTTCTGGGCCGTGAGCGCGACGACGGCGCTCGTTCCGTGGCAGCCGAGGCTCGCGAACGCCTTCAGGTCGGCCTGGATCCCTGCGCCGCCGCCGGAGTCCGAGGTCGCAATCGTGAGGCAGCGAGGAGGCACCGGCACGGAAGCTAGCATCGGCCGGGTGGCGACCGTCACGTGGGAAGACCTGCTCGAGGGCGAGGAGCTCGCCTACGTCGGCGAGATCGCGCCCGCAGAAGCGCGTGCCGTCGCCCTGCCCGAGCTGCACCCGAAGCTCGAGGCGGCGCTCCGCGGGCGCGGTGTCGAGACGCTCTTCGCCCACCAGGCGGAGGCGCTGGCAGCCGCGCGGCGCGGCGAGAACGTCGTCGTCGCCACCGGGACGGCCAGCGGCAAGACGCTCGCCTTCAACCTGCCCGTGCTCGACGCGCTGGCGACCGACCCGAAGCTGCGGGCGCTCTACCTCTACCCGACGAAGGCGCTCGCCCAGGACCAGGCGCGGGCGCTGGCGGAGCTCGCCGTCCCGGACGTGCGCGCCGCCATCTACGACGGCGACACGGAGCACGAGCGGCGGCGCCAGATCCGCACCTGGGCCAACCTCATCCTCACGAACCCGGACATGCTCCACGTCGGCGTCCTGCCCCATCACGACCGCTGGGGCGACGTGCTCGCCAACCTCCGCTACGTCGTGGTGGACGAGGCGCACGTCTACCGCGGCGTCTTCGGCTCCCACGTCGGCAACGTCCTGCGGAGGCTGCGCCGGCTCGCCGAGGCGTACGGGGCCGACCCGCAGTTCCTGCTTGCGTCGGCGACGATCGCCAACCCCGGCGAGCTCGCCCGTTCGCTCCTCGGGGTGGGCGCCACGGTGGTCGCCGACGACGCGGCGCCGCGAGCCGCCCGGACGGTGGCCTTCTGGAACCCGCCCGTCGTCGACGAGCCGCTGCAGCTGCGGGCCAGCGCCCTCGGGGAGGCGGCGCGTCTTCTGGCGGAGCTCGTCGGTCGCGGCCTGCGGACGATCTGCTTCGCCAAGAGCCGCAAGGCAGCGGAGCTCGTCCACCGCTTCGCGGTCGAGCGCATCGACGCCGAGACGGGCGCGCGCCTCTCGCCGTACCGCGCCGGCTACACGCCGGCACAGCGGCGCGAGATCGAGCGACGTCTCGTCGAAGGCGAGCTGCTCGGCGTCACCGCGACGGACGCGCTCGAGCTCGGCATCGACATCGGACTCCTCGACTGCGCCATCTCGGTCGGGTTCCCCGGGACGGTCGCGAGCCTGCGGCAGCAATGGGGGCGGGCCGGGCGCCGGAGCCACGGCCTGGCGGTCCTCGTGGCGAGCGAGGACGCTCTCGACCAGTTCTTCATGCGCGAGCCGGAAGCGCTCCTGGGCCGCCGGGTCGAGGCGGCCATCCTCGACCACGCGAATCCCCGCATCCTCGACGGGCACGTGCTCGCCGCCGCCTTCGAAGGGCCCCTCGGCACCAGCGACGGCGAGACGCTCGGCGCCGCGGCCCTCGAGCGCGCGGAGGCACTCGCCGACGCGGGCGAGCTGCGCCGGACGAAGGCCGGAATCGTGTGGGCGGGACGGGACTACCCGGCGGGCCGAGTCGGCCTCCGCTCGGCGAGCACCGAGTCGGTGGCGGTCGTGGACGCCGCCACGGGCACGGTGCTCGGAATCGTCGAGCACGAGCGTGCCGCCTCGACGGTCCACGAAGGCGCCGTCTACCTCCACATGGGCGACTCCTACCGCGTGCTCGGCCTCGACCTGGCCTCGCGCTCGGCGATCGTCGAGCCGTTCGCGGGCGACTACTACACCCAGGCCAAGAAGGAGACGACGACCGCGATCGAGGAGGCGGAGCTCCAGGCGCGGCGGCTCGGCATGAACGTCTCCTTTGGCCGCGTGAGCGTGACGGAGCAGGTCGTCGCCTACCAGAAGAAGGCGATCCGCGACGGGGCGACGCTCGACCTCGTCGCCCTCGAGCTGCCGCCCACTAGCTTCGACACCGAGGCGATCTGGTACGTGCCCGACGACGAGCAGCTCGACGGCCTCGAGCCGCTGCCGCGGCTCCTCGGGGCCCTCCATGCCGCCGAGCACGCGATGATCGCCGTGCTCCCGCTCTGGGCCATGTGCGACCGCTGGGACATCGGCGGCCTCTCGACCAACCTCCACTTCCAGACCGGACGCCCGACCGTGTTCGTCTACGACGGCCACGCCGGCGGCGTCGGCATCGCCCGCCGGGGCTACGACGAGCTCGAGGGCTGGGTCGCCGACACGGAACGGCTCCTCGCCGGCTGCCCCTGCGCCGAGGGCTGCCCTTCCTGCGTCCAGTCCCCGAAGTGCGGCAACCTCAACGAGTTCCTCGACAAGCAGGCGGCGCTCACGCTCCTGCGCCGCCTGCTCGCCGCCTGAGCCGACTCAGGCCGCTCGACGGGGGCGCGGGACGAGCTCGCCGCCGCAATTGGGACAGACGCCCGCCAGCGCCCTCGTGCAGGCAGGGCAGAAGGTGCACTCGTAGCTGCAGATGCGGGCGTCGGCGTCGGCGCGAAGCCGCGCGCCGCAGCGCTCGCACTCGGTTCGCATCTCGAGGGCCACGCGCGCTAGTCCAGTCCTGCCCGCCGCAACGCGAGCTCGACCGCCTCAGCGGGGCTCCCCGCCCGCTCGACGCCTTCGCCGGCGACCTCCCAGCCCGGCTCGAGGACGACGACCGGCCGTCCGAGCACGCGGGCGAAGGCGAGCTCGGCGAGCGTGCCCCAGCTCCCCCCGACGGCGATCGCCGCCTCGCAGGAGGCGACCACCGCCAGGTTGCGGGCGTGGCCGGTCCCGGTGGCGACCGCGTAGTCGATCCACTCGTTGGCGTCCCGCACGCTCTCGCCGGGGAGCACGCCGACGGTCGCGCCGCCGGCTTCCTTGGCGCCGCGCGCGGCTGCCGCCATCACCTCGCCGAGGCCGCCGCAGACGACGACGCAGCCGCGCTCGGCGAGCAGACGGCCCACCTCCTCGGCCCGCGCCGCCGAGGCGGCGCCGCTTCCGATGACGGCAATCTGGGCCACGGCCGCGATGATATGACTGCCGCGGTGACGACTCGCAAGGCGCGCGGCGGAACGCTCGTCCTCGGCGGCGGCTTCGCCGGCAGCTACGTCGCACGCCTGGTCGGGAAGGCCGGCGCGACGATCGTCAGCCCCGAGAACTTCATGCTCTACACGCCGATGCTGCCCGAGGCGGCCTCCGGCACGCTCGAGCCGCGCCACGTGGTCGTCCCGCTCCGCGTGATGTGTCCGCACGCCGAGCTGCTCCTCGGCCGCGCGACCGCCGTCGACGAGGAGGCCCGGCGCGTCCACGTCGTCGCGCAAGGCGGCGAGTCCGAGCTCGAGTACGACAACCTCGTCGTGGCGCTCGGCGCCGTCGCGCGGACGCTGCCCATCCCCGGGCTCGCCCAGCACGCGCTCGGCTTCAAGAACCTCGCCGACGCGATCCACCTCCGCAACCACGTCCTCCGCGAGCTCGAGGCGGCCGCCGCCGAGGCGGACGCCGGCCGAGTCGGCGCGCACCTCACCTTCGTCTTCGTCGGCGCGGGCTACGCGGGCGTCGAGGCGCTCGCCGAGCTCTCCGACCTCGTCCGTGACGCCCTCCGCTACTACCCGGAGCTGAGGCGCGCGGAGCAGCGGTGGGTGCTCGTCGACGCGGCCCCGTCCATCCTCCCCGAGATCCCGCGCGGCCTCGGCACCTACGCCGCCCGCCAGCTGGCCTCGCGGGGCGTCGACATCCGCGTCTCGACGACGCTCGAGTCGGTGGACGGGGAGACGGCCGTGCTCTCGGACGGTACGCAGCTCGAGACGCATACGCTCGTCTGGACGGCGGGCGTCAAGGCGAACCCGCTCCTCGGCGAGCTGGGCCTACCGCTCGACGAGCGGGGCCGGGTCGTCGTTGGCCCCACGCTCCAGATCGAGGGGCGCGACAACGCCTGGGCGCTCGGGGACTGCGCGCGCGTCCCGAACGAGGCGACGCCGGAGCATCCGGATCCGCCGACGTGCCAGCACGCGCTCCGGCAGGCGCGCCGCCTGGCCCGCAACCTCCGCGGCGAGCGCAAGCCCTACCGCTACCGGATGCTCGGCCAGGTGGCGACCCTGGGG
>JAICGP010000034.1 GCA_025923055.1 Thermoleophilia bacterium | reverse complement strand
TCGACGGGGTTGTCGGCGTGCTGGAGGAGGTACGGGCTCGTCTCGGCCGCCAGGCGGTTCACCCGGCCAGCCTAGCCGCCCGTCGCAGAGAGGCGGCGCCGGCCGCCGCATAGGCCGGCGCCGCTGCCGCAGAAGCCAGGAAGGCTTGCTACGCCGAGACCGGAGCCGGCGCGCCGACGAGCTCGTCGACGGTCGTGACCGTGGCGCCGTACGTCGCCTTGAGGTACTCGAGCGCGTCCTCCTCGCTGACGCCCTCGAAGGCGCAGACGGCGTCCCGCGGGATCGTGATCTCGTAGCCGCGGATGAGCGCGCCGTAGGACGAGTGGCGGACGCAGATGTGCGTGTGCTGGCCGGTGATGACGACCTCGTCGACGCCGCGCTCGCGGAGCTGCTCGTCGAGGCCCGTGCCGTCGAACGCGCCGTAGCTGCGCTTGGGGGAGACGATCTCGCCCTCGCGGGGCGCGAGCTCGGCGATGACCTCGGCGCCGGGGTCGCCGGCCATGGCGTGCTCGCCCCAGACCTTCAGCTCGGGATCGCCCGGCTGGTGGGCGTCGTTCGAGAAGACGACGACCCAGCCCTCCTCCCGCGCCCGCGCGAGCAGCCGCTGGAGAGGCTCGATGATCGCCTGCGCCTTCGGGTTGGCGAGCTTGCCGCCCACGAAGTCCTCGAGCATGTCCACGATGATGAGTGCCTTCACGTCGCTATCCTTCCAATTGGTTTTCGTCTACCAGTCGATAACTTGACGCCGAAGTCTACCACAGAAGCCGACGCCGCCCACGAGGCGCTCGCGGTCGTCCTCCGCGTCCGCGACGGCGTGCTCCAGGTCCTACTCTGGGAGCGCGCGCGTCGCCCGTTCCTCGGCGCCTGGGCGCTTCCGGGTGGACGGCTCGAGCCCGGCGAGACGCTCGAGCGGTCGCTCCGGAGGCACCTGGCCGCCAAGGTCGACGTCCGCGACCTCGCCCACCTCGAGCAGCTCGAGACGCGGAGCGACCCGCGCCGCCATCCCGCGCGGCGGATGATCGCGACGGCCTACCTCGGCCTCGTGCCCGCTCACGTCGATCCGAGCGTCCCGGGCGACACCGCCTGGCAGCCGGTGGACGACCTGCCGGCCATGGCGTTCGATCACCGCGACATCGCGCTCGCCGGGCGCGAGAGGCTGCGCGCGAAGCTCTCCTACACGAACATCGGCTTCGCTCTCGCGCCGCCCTCCTTCACGATCTCGGAGCTGCGCGCCCTCTACCGGGCGGCGCTCGGCCACGACGTCTCGGCCACGAACCTGCAGCGGGTGCTCCTGCGACGGCGCCTGCTCGAGCCCACGGGCGAGACGCGGCCCCCGGGCCGCGCCGGCGGCCGCCCCGCCGCCGTCTTCCGCTTCGCCGCCACCGACCTCGCCGTCACCGACCAGTTCGCCGTGCTCCGCCCACCGGACGTCCGCTGACCGGCTCAGATGAGACCGCAGGCGCGCGCCGTGTTGGGCCAGGGGTAGAACCCGCGCCCGGAGCGCCGAGCCTTCTCGGCAGTCCACATCTGCTCGCGGGGCCGCCACCGGTCGGCCGTGCCCTTCTTGCGCAGCAGGTAGCGCCCGTACGACCGCTGGAAGGTGAGATCCATCTGCAGCCCGCCGTAGTACGGCGCGTTCGGATCGTTCCAGGGGCCCTCGTGGCGGTGGATGCAGCGCCAGGCCGACCTGTTCGGAACGCGCTTGGCGCGCCGCACGACGCGGTCCGTGCGCTCCCGCCACGTGTTGCGGATCCTGATCAGCCGGGCGAGCGACCTCGTCCGCCGCTCCGCGTACGCGGTCGGCGTGCGGCGAACTCCCATGACGCGCTGCCAGTGCCAGGTCCGCGCCCGGTGCTTCCGGATCTTCCTCCGCAAGGCGCGGACGCGTTCCGGGCTGGCCGCTGCCAGTGCCAACGGCTCCGGGTCGGTCTCCGCCTCGGCCTCGGCGGCCTGTGCCGGCTCCGTCTCCGCCGGTTCCTGGGCACCGGCCACCCCGACGGAGGCCGCCAGGGCGAGCGAGCTTGCGAGCGCGAGCAGGAGCGCGCGCGGATCGACTGGGTCCACGAAGTCCCCCTTTCAACTGCCGCAGTGGGCCCGCCGCCGGGCGTGGGCGGGCCCGTGGGGAGGCGCCTGACTGTGCCGCAGCGACGCCGTCCCAACGGTCGGTGTTTGCGTGAAGCGGGCTAGGTTACACTCACGCCCATATGCTGTGGTTCACCCTCTGGTTCACGGTGGCGCTGAAGATCCCGGCTCTCTACCTGGCCTACGTGATCTGGTGGTCGGTGAAGGATCCCCCGACCCCCGCGGCCGGAAACGCGGAGGGCGGCGACGGCGGAGGGCTTCTCGACCACTGCCGCCCCGGCCCCCGCAGGCCCGCCTCCGGTAAGCGCTCGCGTCCGCACGGCTCGCCCGAGCGCCGTCCCCGACGGACGGCTCCGGTTGGGGCGCGGGCCTCCCGAGCCCGGTGAGCGCCCGGGAGAGCGAGCTTCGCGGCCGCCCCACGGCCACGGCGCTCGTCGCCGACTTCCTGGCGACGTTCGCGATCGTCGGCGGTATCGCGGCGCTCGTCTACTACCCGGGACGGCTGGGGACGGGCGCGGTGTTCGTGGCGCTCTTCGCGGCCGCCATCGGCGACCACCGGCGCCCGCTCGTGCCCGTCGCGCTCGCCGTGGCGACGGCGTGCTGGTTCCTCGGCATGGTGATCGCAGTCCTCCTCGACCGGCCGATCTTCTAGCTGCGGCGCTCGCCGCCCGTCGGATCACCCTAAAGAGGGATTGCCCTCCGGCCGATGGACCTATCGGCTTCAACGGCGGCCATCAGCCGACTCATCATCAACATGGGAAGCTTCAAGCTCCGTCTCGTCGTCTACTTCCTGCTGCTCGCGCTGCTGCCGCTCGTGGCCGCCTACGTGGGCTTCAGCGAGGTGGCCGGCCGGGGCGAGCTCGGCGAGGCGGACTCCAGGCTGAGTACCGCGATCCGGGTCGCGCAGGCCGAGTACGAGGACCAGCTCGAGACGGCGGCCGGCACGGCGAGGTCGCTCGCCCGCGCCACGCAGGTCCAGCGGGCCCTCGAGGCCAGCAACCGCTCCGCTCTGGTCCGGACGGCGCGTGAGGTGCCGCACGCAGCGTTCTACTCTCGGCGCGGCGAGCTGCTCGCCGGCGAGGAACCGTCCGAGCTCGCCGCGACGCGCGAGGCGAAGGTCCTCGACCGCGGGAGCAGGGCGACGGTCGGCTCGGTTGCGGTGAGCGTGCCCGTCGACGAGGAGCTCGTCGGGCGCCTCGAGACGAAGGCGGCGCTCGACGCCGGCGACCGGTTCGCCCTCGTCGCGGAGGGCGGTGTCGTTGCGCCGCGCGCTCTGGGCGGCACGGTCGAGCTGCCCGCCGACGGGCCTCGCTACATCGAGGTGCGCGGGATCGGCTTCCGTGCGATCGGGACGGAGCTCCTCGCCGCCGAGGACGAGATGGGGCTGCCGCCGGTGACGCTGCTCGCGCTCGCCCCTCGCGCGGCGATCGACGAGGCGGCCGCCGACCTGAGGGAGCGGTTCCTGCTCTTCTCGATCGTCGCCATGCTCGCGGTCGCCATCCTCGCCTACGCGCTCGGACGCACGATCGTTCGCTCGCTCCGCGAGCTCGCCGACGCGGCCGGCGCAGTCGCCCGCGGCCGCTTCGAGCGTCGCGTTCCCGCGCGGGGACGCGACGAGTTCGCCGCGCTCGGCCGCGCGTTCAACGAGATGGCCGAGCAGCTCGAGGAGCACCTCGCGGAGCTGGCCTCGGAGCGGGGCCGCGTGCGCGACGCGGTCGGGCGCTTCGGGGCGGCGCTCGCCGCGACTCACGACCCCTATGCGCTCCTCCAGGTCATCGTCGGCAGCACCGTCGAGGCGACCGGGGCCGCGGGCGGCCGGCTCGTCGTCGACGGCAAGGAGATCGAGCGCGCCGGCGATCCCGACCGCGGCGGCCAGCCGCTCGTCATCCCGCTCGGCCACGAGGGCCGCGAGAGCGGCGTCCTCTACCTCACGCCGAAGGAGGCGGACTTCGCCGACGAGGCGCGCGAGCTGGCGCACTGGCTCGGCTCCCAGGCCTCGATCGCGCTCGAGAACGCCCGCCTGCACCGGCTCGTCGAGCGCCAGGCGAACACCGACGGGCTGACGGAGCTGCCCAACCGGCGCCATTTCGAGGAGGCGCTCGAGGCCGAGATCTCCCGTGCCGAGCGCTTCGGCGGCGGTCTCGCGCTCGTGCTCGCCGACCTCGACGACTTCAAGCAGGTGAACGACCGCTACGGCCACCAGGCCGGGGACGACGTCCTCCGCACCTTCGCCGAGATCCTCCGCGAGACCGTGCGCGAGATCGACCTGCCGGCGCGCTACGGGGGCGAGGAGTTCGCCGTCCTGCTCCCGCAGACCGACCTCGAGGGCGCCCACCGGCTGGCCGAGCGCTTGCGCCGCGCGCTCGCCTCGCGGCCGATGAGCACGCAGCCCGGCGCGCTCGTCGCCGTGACCGCCAGCTTCGGCGTCGCGGCCTTCCCCGACTCGCCGACCCCGGCCTCGCTCTTCGCGTCGGCCGACGACGCGCTCTACCAGGCGAAGCACGCCGGCAAGAACTGCGTCGTCTCGGCGGACGCCGGTCCCATCGTCCGCGCCCGCGATTAGCGTTCGCAGGTGCCGTCAGGTGCTCTAGAATCCGGCGCCGTCCCCGTTCCCGACCTGGAGGTGCGAGTGAGCAGCGAGAGAGACACCACGTTCGCCAAGATCATCGAGGACCACCTCGAGCTGAAGCGGCGCAACTCCCAGCTCGACGGCGCCATGCCGATCGACCGCTACCGCGTCGCCGACCCCTTCGAAAACCATCCACTCTTCAAGACCGAGGAGCAGGCGCGCCTCGAGGACACGCTGAGCGGCAACGAGCCGGAGCTCGAGCCGAGCCCGGTGCTCGCGTGGCCCGGCGAGGACACGGACGGAGCCATCGCGCCAGCCGACCCCGAGGACACGCTCTGGGGCCGCTCGCGGGACTTCGACTGGGGCGACTGAGAGCTCGGCCCGCGCCGCGCTAGCGCGCGGGATACAGCCCGACGACGCCCTTCATGTCGCCGCGGCCCAGCGTCTCCATCCCGTCGTGGACCGACGGGAACATCGTCAGCTCGGGTGAGCCGTTCACGTGGCCGAGCCCGGCGAAGTGGCCCCACTCGTGGGTCACGACGTCGAGGAGCGCCAGCTCGCCGAAGCCGTCGCCGGCCCATGTCCGGTCGCCGGTCGTCCAGCGGTAGTCGGCGCCGAGCCGCCCGGCGAGGTCGGCCTCGATGAGCATGTCGCCCTCGACGAACCGCTTGCGGTCGGAGGCTCCGACGACGCAGGCGACGACCCCCGGCCCGTCGCAGACCGTTCCAGCCAGCGGGAGGAAGCCGACCGTGTTCTCGCCGTCGAACTCGAGCCACGCGAGCGACGGCTCGCTTGCCGTCGTGCCGCCGAAGAGAGCCCGGTAGCTCGACCGGCCCGGCGTCCCGGCGCAGTCGGTCGCGAGCGGGCTCGCCCAGGCCGCGTGCCCGAGCACGACATCCGTGAGCGCCTGCTCGGCGTCGAGGTACGACGGCGCCGAGTCTCGGTTGACGGCGTAGGGCTCGAAGGGCCGCCAGGTCGCGCCGACGGTGCTCTTGTGAGGGTCGCTGCAGGCGTCGGCGTGGTCGGGCCCGCGCCGGTCGACCGTGCTGCGGAGGACACGGCCCGTCGCGGCGTCGCGGTACTCGACGACCGAATGCGTGAGGGCGTCCTTGAAGACGTAGAAGCCGTCGGCCCCGGGCGCGGCCACGGCCGGGCCGGGGGCGGCGAGGGCGACGCCCAGGGCAAGGAAGACGGTAAGGGGCCGCAGCGTCCGCACGGCCTCTTCTTCGACGCGGCCGGCGTTTGCCTCGTTCCCCCGTTCGGGTAGGGGTCCCGCATGGCCCGCCGGCTCCTCGTCGTCACGACCGCGCCCGTCGAGGGAGAGTCGCTGCGCGAGCAGGTGCGCCGCCACAGCGGCGCCGAGGATGCGGAGGTTCGCGTCGTCGCGACGGCCTCCGACCTCTCGCCGCTCGACTGGCTCGCGACCGACGAGGACGAGGCGCGCGCCGAGGCGGCCGAGCGCGCGGGGGAAGTGGGGCGGGCGGTGGCTCCCGACGCCGCGGTGGAGACCGAGGTCGGCGACGCCGACCCCGTGCAGGCGATCGAGGACGCCCTCCGCACCTTCCCGGCGGACGAGCTCCTCCTCGTCACGCGCCGAGAGGACGAGGCCGGCTGGCTCGAGGAGGGCACGGCCGGCGAGGCGCTGGCGCGCTTCTCGCTCCCCGTCACGCACCTCGTCGTCGACGACTGACCCCTCGCCCACTTTTCAACGAGCGCGCCGTCGTCTATAGTCCCCGCCGCGCAGGGGGCTCGGGAACGAGGGGTTGAATCACCGCGGCGACCACCACCCCCGAGGCCGCGGAAAACCGAGGAGGGTGCAATGAGGAGGAGGATCCTCGTTGGGCTTACGGCACTTGCGACGCTCGCACTCGTGGGAGGCGGAGCGGCCGCCGGTGCCGACCAGCAGGCCCAGCAGGCGGCGAGCGCGGATCCCAACTTCCGCGTGCTCGGGGACGAGAACCCCGACTCGGCGGCTGAGATCCATGCCATGCACGCCATGCAGCACGGCGGGCCGGGGGACCATCTGCCCGGCTCGAGCGAGAACGTCCGGCTGATCGGCCAGGTCGACATCGACGACGTCGCGCCCGGCGACGTCGCCGACGTGACGGCCTACGGCAACTATGCGTACCTGGCCGTGCGCGACCCCGAAGGCTGTACCGACGCCGGCTTCGCCGTGATCGACATGTCCGATCCGACGGATCCGGAGCAGGTCGGCTTCATCGACTGGACGGACGGGTCGTTCCCGGGCGAGGGCGCCCACGTCATCAACCTGAATACCCCCTCTTTCAAGGGGCAGGTACTGGCCGGCAACAACGAGATCTGCGACGAGGAGACGGGAGAGGGCGGTCTCACGCTTTGGGACGTCACGAACCCCCTAGCACCGGTGCAGCTCGTCGACCACGCCGGCGATCCGTCGGCGGGTGAAGCGGGCTTCCCGCACGAGTTCAACCACATCCACAGTGTCTTCATCTGGCAGCAGAAGAAGCGGGCGTTCGCCGTGATGACCGACAACATGGAATTCACGGACATCGACATCATGGAGATCACGGACCCGCGGAATCCGGTCCTTCTCTCCGAGACGGACGCCAACGACTTCGGCGTCGCCCGTGAAGGCGTCGTATCGCACGGCAACTTCCAGGGCTCCTTCCTGCACGACATGGTCGTGAAGAGGATCGGGGACACCTGGACGCTGCTGGTCTCCTACTGGGACGGCGGCTGGGTGAAGTTCAACGTCAACGACCCGGCGAACCCGGTGTACATCGACGACTCCGACTACCCGCTGCCCGACACGCTCTTCCCGCAGTTCATGTTCCCGGAGGGGAACGCCCACCAGGCCGAGTTCAGCAAGAACAACCGGTGGATCATCGGGACGGACGAGGACTTCTCGCCGTTCCGGCTTCTGAACGACGAGTTCAGCATCACCAGCGGGCCGAACGCGGGTGACTACCCCGGCGGCGAGTTCGGCTGGACGGTGCCGATCACCTCGTACCCGGACAGCCAGCTCAATGGGCCGACCATCTACGGCGGCTACGGCTGCCCGGACGTCAGCGCCGACGGCACGGACAACCCCGCGCCGTTCGACCTGCCGGTCCCGCCTGCGTCGAGCCTCCCGGCCGACCCGGGCGAGGAGAAGATCCTCGTGCTCCAGCGCGGTCAGTGCTTCTTCTCCGAGAAGGTCGAGACCGCACAGGACGCCGGCTACGACGGCGTGATCATCGCGAACCACCACGCCGGTGCCGGCAACGGGTCGGCTCCCGACGCGATCCTGTGTGGAAGCCAGGGCCATGAGTTCACGCCTACGATCGGCGCGATCTGCATCGGCCACCGGGCGTTCCACCTGCTCCTCGGCACGACGCCGACCTACGACCCGCCCGGACCGCCCCATGCGGACGATCCCGCGATCGGGACGCTGGGCGCGGACGTGCTCGCTCGGTCGGAGTTCGACGGCTGGGGCTACGTCCGGCTGCTCGACGCCAACACGATGGAGCAGATCGATGCGTACGCGATCGACGAGGCCCTCGACGAGGACTTCGCGACCGGCTTCGGCGATCTCTCGGTGCATGAGGTCGCCGTCGATCCGTTCAAGAAGAACCTCGCGTACCTCTCCTACTACGCAGGTGGCCTCCGCGTCATCAAGTACGGCGCGAGCGGGCTCAAGGAGGTCGGTCACTACGTGGACGAGGAGGGCAACAACTTCTGGGGCGTCGAGGTGCACAAGCTGCGCCAGCTCAAGAAGCCGACGGTCATCCTCGCCAGCGACCGCGACAGCGGCCTCTGGATCTTCCAGTACCAGAAGGAAAGGAAGAAGAAGGGCAACTAGGGCGTCACAGCCCGAGCTCGAAGGAGGGGCCGGCGCAAGCCGGCCCCTCTCGTTGCCTCAGTACACTGAGCCCGGACGCGGGGCGTTAGCTCAGCTGGGAGAGCGCCGGCTTTGCAAGCCGGAGGTCACCGGTTCGATCCCGGTACGCTCCATGACAGGCGATGGCGGGGTGCAGTGGAGCCCCAGCCCGGGCCTTGATTCGCTCGCAGAGCCGGGCGTATAGTCGCTGCCGGGATGACGTCAGGGCGGTTGCCGGAGCCCCGGGCGCCGGGCCTGCCCACGACAGAGGAGAGGCGGCCATGGGTCTTCGCGTTGCATCCGGCTGGAAGGTCAACCAGGGGCACGGTTTCCGCGGCACGCTCGTCGTTGCGGCCGTCGGGCTCGGGCTGGCGCTCGTCCCTACGGCCGCGCAGGGCGGCGGCAGCTCGCCCGAGTTCCGCCCCGGAGCGCCAGGCGCCGGGGACCCGTACTTCCCACTCGACGGGAACGGCGGCTACGACGTCAAGCACTACCTCCTCGACGTGAAGTACGACCCGGAGACCGACGTCCTCGCAGGGAAGGCGACGATCCGCGCGCGCGCGACCCAGAACCTCTCCAGCTTCAACCTCGACCTCGACGGGCTGGACGTGCACTCCGTCAAGGTCAACGGGCGCACGGCGAAGTGGAGCCGAGCCGACGGCGAGCTGACGGTCGCTCCCAAGCGCGGCCTGCGGAAGAAGCGCTTCTTCAAGGCTGTCGTCCGCTACAGCGGGATCCCGGAGACGATCGTCGAGGAGCTGGGCGTCTCCGGCTTCATTCACACCGACGACGGCACCGTCGTCGCCGGCGAGCCGCACGTGGCCTCGACTTGGTACCCCGTCAACGACCATCCGAGCGACAAGGCGGCCTACACGTTCGAGATCACCGTCCCCGCAGGGCTGGAGGCGGTCGCGAACGGCGTCCTGCGGAAGACGAAGACGCGAGCCGGGTGGACGACCTGGACGTGGCACGCCAAGGAGCCGATGGCCTCGTACCTGACCACAGCCACGATCGGCGAGTTCAAGCTGAACGCGTACAGGGACTCGGGCATCCGCTTCTGGGATGCCATCGACACGGACCTCTTCGAACCGGCCGCCGAGCCCCGGACCGGCAGCCAGTTCGCGATCTCCCAGGTGGCCAACCTCTCCTACAAGCGGCTCCAGCGGACGATCAGCGTCCCGCTTGGCGGGGCCACTCTCTCGTTCTGGGTGACGCGTGACACCGAGCAGAATTGGGACTTCATGTTCGTCGAGGCCCACACCGTCGGGGCGGACAACTGGACGACCCTTCCAGACCTGAACGGGCACACCAGCCCGGACACCGGCTTCTCCTGTCCCTTCTGGCACGAGCTCCACCCCTTCCTCGAGCACTACCAGACGCCCAACGACGAGGGTTCGTGCGACCCGACCGGCACCACCGGCAGCTGGAACGCGGTCAGCGGCGCGAGCGACGGCTGGGAGCAGTGGCAGGTCGATCTGTCCGCCTACGCGGGCACCGACATCGAGGTGTCGATCAGCTACGCGAGCGACGACATCGTCCAGGGCCAGGGCCTCTTCGTCGACGACGTCGCCGTCTCCACCGGCGCCGGCACCACCTCCTTCGAGGATGACGGCGACACGTTCGACGGGTGGAGCGTGCCCGGGGCTCCTCCAGGGAGCGAGCCGAACCCCAACGACTGGATCGTCGGCACGGTCGAAGACACCCCGGATCCTCCGGGAACGCTCATCGAGGAGACGTTCGCCAGGCAGCCGGAGATCATCGAGTTCCTCTCCGGGCACTTCGGCGAGTACCCGTTCAAGGCCGGAGGCGGCATCGTCGATGACTTCCCGGGTCTCGGGTTCGCGCTCGAGAACCAGACCCGCCCCGTCTACTCCCTGGCGTTCTTCAGCGATCCGGTGTTCGCCGAGGACGTCGTCGTCCACGAGCTCGCTCACCAGTGGTACGGGAACAGCGTCGCGCTTGCGGCCTGGCAGCACATCTGGCTCAACGAGGGATTCGCCACCTACAGCGAATGGCTTTGGAGCGAGCAAGTCGCCGGCCGGGGAAGCGCACAGGAGATCTTCGACTTCTTCTACTCCGAGATCCCGGCAGACGATCCGTTCTGGGCGGTCACGATCGGCGACCCCGGGCCCGACGACCTCTTCAACTTCGCCGTCTACGCGCGCGGCGCCATGACCCTGCACCAGCTGCGTCTGGCCGTCGGCGACGACGACTTCTTCCGCATCCTTCGCCTCTGGGCGCAGAAGAACGAGGGCGGCAACGTCACGACCGGCGAGTTCATCGCGCTCGCGGAGAAGGTCTCCGGACAGGAGCTGGACGAGCTCTTCCACACGTGGCTCTTCACGGCGACGAAGCCCGAGCTCCCGGCAGCGGCGAGTGCGCGGGTGTCGTCCGCCTCGAGCCTCTCGACCCTCGCCGGCGGAAGTACGGCCGTCTCGTCCGACCGGCTGTCGCGGATGAGGGGCGCCCGCCCCTAGCCGCTCTCGAACGCGAAGGGCGCCGCCCGGAGGCGGCGCCCTTCGTCGGCTCGGCACGGTCGTGCCCTACCACGCGGGTCACGGCTTGATGTTCGTCAGCTCCCGCCGGCCTAGGACGGGGCCGGGCGCGAGGCGACGCGCTCCGCCTCGCTGACCGGGTCCTCGGAGAGCAGCATCGCGCCGACCGACTCGGCGAGCGCGGCAGTCGCGCCCGGGCCGGCCACTGCGAGCGGGGCGGCGCGCCCGAGCTCGCGGAGCTCTTCCCGAGCGCGGGAGAGGTGGCGCGAGGTCGTCGCGCTGACCACGACCAGGCCGGGGTCGAGGGAGCGCGTCGTCTCGTGCAGCTCGGCGATGGGCGTATCCGCTCCGAGGTACGCGATCCGCCAGCCGCGGGCGCGCAGCGCGAGGCCGAACGCGATCAGCGGAAGGTCGTGCAGCTCGCCCGGCGCGCAGGCGAGGACGGCGAGTGGGCCCCCGCCCTGCCCCCAGCCACGGGCGAGGCCGAGCAGACGCCCTCGGACGACGCCCGACGCGAAGTGCTCCTGGGCAACGCCGACGCTTCCGGCCTCCCAGCGCTCGCCGAGGTCGTGCAGGTAAGGGAGGAGGAGGTCGCGCAGGAGCGCGTCGAGGGTGAGGGTCGCAAGCGCCCGGTCAAAGGCCGCCTGCGCGGCGGGCTCGTCGAAACGCTCCAGCGCGTCGGAGAGCGGCGCCGAATCGGGCGCCGCCACCGCCTGCGCCGGGCGCTCGTCGCTCGCCCCCTCGAGCGCGAGGCGGGCCGCCTCGGCCGCTGAGAGGCCCTGGTCCTGGTAGGCGCGCATGTGGCGGATCCGCGCCTCGTCCGCTTCCGAGTAGAGACGGAAGCCCCCCGGGGACCGGGTCGGCTGCAACAGCCCGTAGCGGAGCTCCCAGGCGCGCAGCAGCTCGGGGCTGACGCCGACCCGCCGGCTCAGCTCGCCGATCCGCAGGAGCCCGTCGTTCACGGCTCCACCTTACAGAACCAGGACGATGTTTACACACACACTTGACAGGATACGCTATTTGCTGTACAAAATCTATACGCATTCTCGACAAAGGAGGGAGAGACGTGAAGAAGCTCGACATCCTCGCGGCGGTGCTCGTTGTCGTCGGAGGGCTGAACTGGGGCCTCGTCGCCCTGGCCGAGTTCGATCTGGTCGCCACCATCTTCGGCCTGGACTTCGGCGAGACGAACGCAGCGAGCCGGGTCGTCTACGGCCTCGTCGGCCTCGCCGCGGTCTACCAGGTGCTCCAGCAGGCCGCCATCCGCCGCCGCTGGAGCCGCGACCCGCACGCTGCGGCCGCGTAGCGGGACGCCGCGAGCCGGCCGGCCGACGTGCCGGCCGGCTCGCCCTCGCTCGGCGATGAGGCCGAAGGTCTCAGTCCCCGTCGAGTCCGAGCAGTCGTTCCCGCTCTCGCATCCCGTCGTGTCGAGGGATCCCGCCGGCGCCCGTAGACTCGGGTCGACCTACTGGGAGGAGGTGGAGCGAACCACGCGGGGGCTCGTGCAGGCGCGGCCGACGCGGACCGGCGTCGATCTCCGGGTGCTACGGCGAGGACCGCTGCTGCTCCGCCTCGGGCCGCCGCTGCTCGAGGTGCGCGTGGCCTCGGTGTCCTGCTCACACGCGGTCCTCGGAGGCCTGCTCGCTCGCGCCGAAGGCGGCATGCTCCTCCTGGCGCAGGAGCGGAGCGATGCGTGGCGCCTCCGCACGTCGATTCGCGGCTACCTTCCGCGCCTCGGCGCGCCGCCCGGCCGGCCCGGCTGGACAGGCGTTCTTTACGGACAGCTCCAGGCTCGCCTGCACCGGGCCGTCGGACGCCGGTACGCAGCTCGTCTCATCCGCGAGGCCGGCCGATGAGAGTCGCCGTCGTGGGCGCGACCGGCGTGATCGGGCGCGCCCTCGTGCCCGAGCTCGCTCGCGAGCACGACGTCGTCGCAGTGTCACGACGCGGGGCCGGTCCGCCTCTCGACCGCGTCCACCGGCGGGCCGCCGACGCGACCCGGCGCTCCGAGCTCGAGACCGCGCTGCGCGGGGCCGACGTCGTCTACCACCTCGTGCACTCGCTCGGGGCGAAGGACTTCGAGGAGCGGGATCGGCTGGCCGCGGATTCGGTTGCAGCGGCCGCCGGCGCTTCCGGAGCCCGCCAGATCGTCTTCCTCGGCGGGCTCGGCGACGACGGCGACGACCTCTCGGCCCACCTCCGCAGCCGGGCGGAGACCGCGCGGCGCCTCGCCGCCGGACCGGTTCCGGTGACGACCGTCCGCTCCGCCGTGGTCGTCGGCCGCGGCAGCGCCGCGTTCGAGACCATCGTGGCGCTCGTCGACCGCCTGCCCGCCATGATCTGCCCGCGCTGGGTGGCGACGAGAACGCAGCCGATCGCGCTGGGCGACGTCGTGCGCTACCTCGCCGGCGTGGCCGGGCGCGAGGAGGCGCTCGGCGCGGCGTACGACGCTGCCGGGCCCGAGGTGATGACGTACCGCGAGATGATCGAGCGGGTCGCGCGCCTGCGCGGGCGGCGGCCGCTCGTCGTGGAGGTGCCGTTCCTGACGCCGCGCCTCTCCTCGCTGTGGCTCCACCTCGTCACTCCGGTGAAGGCAGGTGTCGCCCGTCCGCTCGTCGACGGCCTGCGCAACGAGACGGTCGCCGCCGACCAGACCATCCGCGCTCTCGTGCCCTTCCGGCTCACACCGTTCGACGAGGCCGTCACGGGAGCCGTCGGGGACGAAGGGGAGAAGTGAGAGCGGCCCCTCCAGCGGGCGCCGGAGGGGCCGCTCGCGTTCCGCTCAGGGAATCAGCACCTCGTCGATGACGTGGATGACGCCGTTCGAGGCGCTCACGTCCGCCCGCACGACCCGGGCGTCGTTGACCCTGACGCCCCTCTCGGTCGTCTCGAGGTCGACGGGCTCGCCGTTCAGCGTCTCGGCCGAGCTCAGCTCCGCGACGTCACTCGCGCGGGCCTCGCCCTCGACGACGTGGTAGAGCAGGACCTCCCGCAGGGCCTCCGGATCGGCGGCCAGCGAGTCGAGCGTCTCCTGCGGCACCTTTGCGAAGGCGTCGTCGGTGGGCGCGAAGACCGTGAAGGGGCCTTCGCCGGACAGCGTCGCCGCCAGGCCGGCCTCGTCCACGAGGGACGTCAAGGTGGAGAACTGGCCGGCCGCGACCGCCGTCTCCACGAGGTTCTCCTCCATCGTCGTCTCCGTTGTCGACGCTGCCGGAGGAGCCGCGGCCGTGTCGTCCGCCGAGGAGTCGTCCCCGCCCCCGCAGCCCGCGACGGCGAGGCCCGCGACTACGAGACCGATCGCGCCGAGGCTCCGGGCCGAGCGGAGCGTTCCGAGCTTGTGCATTTCACGTCCTCCCTTGTCCAGTGCTTGTACAGGGTCGAGGCCGACTCTATACACACCTCGGACACGGTGTCAAATGTCTGTAGAGATTTGTGCCGCGCGGGCTAGGCCGTGCGGAGCTGCGCCAGCGCCTCGCCGGGGAGCGAGAACCAGCGGATCCGCTCGAACTCGGGGCTGACCGGTTCCTGCGGCTCGGCGGGAGCGGCCGCGGTCTCCGCCTCGCGCACGATCCTCCGCGCCTCGTCGAGGTAGCCCGGCAGCACGCTCTCCGGCTGGGAGCTGCGAGGCTGCCCGAGCCCGAGCCCGAGGCCCGGCTCCGCGAACGAGACGTCGTCGAGCGAGAGGGACGGCCGGGCCGGGCGCTCCCGGTGGTGCCAGAGGCCCGTCTCCGGGTCGAAGCGGTAGAGGGGCAGGAGCTTCCAGCCCTCGTCGGCGAGCAGGTGGACGGCGTCCACGACGTACCGGAAGACCGCCTCGCTCAGGAAGTAGTTGAAGCTCACCCGCGTGAAGGAGAGCTTCGCGCCGAGGTGGCCGCGCGTGACCTCCGCGTCCATCCGCGCCGACCAGTCGTCGTCGATGGGGACGAGGCGGTGGAGGTACGGCCCGGCGCAGAAGCAGCCGCTGCGCGCCTGGATGCCGAAGAGGTCGCTGAGCAGCGCGACGACGAGGTTCGCGTGCAGGCGCCGGCGCCCGTGCCGGAGGCCGAAGGAGACGATCGCGAGGCGCTCGACGTCCGGGTTGCCGAGCATCTCGATGCCCGGGTTCGCGCTCCACGATTCGAGCGCGCGACGGACGAAGGCGTCCTCGCGCCGCCGGATCTCCTCCTCGCCGACGGCCTCCTTGAGCGCGAAGACGAGCCCGGCGCGGATCGACTCGACGATCGCGGGCGTGCCGCCCTCCTCGCGGATTTCCGGCGCCGGGTGGTAGACCTGCCGCGTCGGGCTGACGAAGGTGATCGTGCCGCCGCCGGGCACGGCGGGGACGCGGTTGCGAAAGAGTGCGCGCTTCGCCACGAGGATTCCGGGCGTGCCCGGGCCGCCGACGAACTTGTGCGGCGAGAGGAAGACGGCGTCCTTGTGCGCCAGCGGCCGCGAGGGGTTCATGTCGATCGGGAGGTAGGGGCCCGCGGCCGCGTAGTCCCAGCACGAGAGGGCGCCGTGGCGGTGCAGGACGACCGCGACCTCCTCGACGTCCGTGACGATCCCCGTCACGTTCGAGGCGGCCGAGAAGCTGCCGATCTTGAGCGGCCGGTCGGCGTGCCGGCGCAGCTCGGCCTCCAGGTGGCCCGGGTCGACGCGGCCGTCGGCGTCCTCCCGGATCGTGACGACGTCGGCGGCCGACTCGCGCCACGGAAGCTCGTTCGAGTGGTGCTCGTAGGGGCCGACGAAGACGACCGGCCGACCGGCCTCGCGCTCGTGCAGGTCGAGCACGCGCACGAGCCTGTCGATCGCGCCGGTGGCGCCCGACCCGCAGAAGAGGACGACGTCGTCCTCGCCTCCGTTCACGGCTCGGTGGACGATCCGCCGGGCCTCCTCGCGGAGCGCCGTCGTCTGCCGGCCCGTCGCCGAGGCCTCGGTGTGGGTGTTCGCGTAGAGCGGCAGGACGCGGTCGCGGATGACGTCCTCGACGAAGGAGAGCGCGCGGCCGGAAGCCGTGTAGTCGGTATAGACAAGCGGGCGCGGCCCGAACGGTCCCTCGAGCACGGCGTCGTCCCCGATCACCGAGCTCCGGATCCGCTCGATCAGCGGCTCGGATCCCGGTCGCGGCCGCCGCAGGACCCGCGCAGCGGTCTGTGTGAGAGCGCCCATCAGATCGTTCCCCGCTCACGGGACGGCGGGAGGGTGCCGATGCTTCCATCACCGGTCGGGGCCACGGCGAAGCGCCGACCCGGGCCGTACACTGACGGCGCCGTAGAACGGGGGCCACTTGGGCGCGCTCGTCGAAGTTGTCGATTGGGTCAACCTGGCGCTCCTGAGCGCCCTCGCCGTGGCCGCGGTCTGGCTCTGGCGGCGGCGGCAGAGCCGGCCGGCGATGTGGGCGGCCGCGACGTTCGCCGTGCTCGCGCTCGTCGTCGACGCGGCCCGGCTCGTGCCGGAGGACCCCGGCACGCTCGCGGGCGAGATCGCGTTGCGCGCGCTCATCGCGCTCCTCGTCCTCTTCCCCTACCTGCTCTACCGCTTCTCGGGCAGCTTCGTCCCGGCCTCGAACCGGCTCGAACGCCTCGTCGGGGTCATGACGGCGGCGATGCTCGTCTGGACGTTCGCCCTTCCCGACGTTCCCGGAGAGGACGAACCGCGCTCGCTCGGCTTTCAGCTCTACCTCGCCGGCTTCCTCGTCCACTGGACGGTGCTCACGATCGTCGTTGCCGTGCGGCTCTGGCGCGCGGGACGCGGCCAGCCGAGCGTCGCGCGCAAGCGCATGCGCTTCCTGGCCGCTGCGGCCGTCCTCATCACGGCGACGCTCTTCCTCGGGGCGTTCCTGGGAGGCGGCGACGAGTCGGCGGCCGAGCTCCTCACCGGCCTGCTCACCACGGTGAGCGCGCTCGCCTTCCTCGTCGGGCTCGTCCCGCCGGCGCTCCTGCGGGCGGCCTGGCGCAGGCCCGAGCAGGAGCGCCTGGGCGACGCGGTCGGCGAGCTCCTGACCGCCTCCTCCGAGCGCGAGGTGGCCGACCGCGTCCTGCCCGCGATGAGCGACATCGTCGGCGCGAGGGCGGTCGCGCTCGTCGACGGCTCCGGCCGGCTGATCGGCTCGCATGGCGCCGGCGCGGAGGACCTCGACGCTGCCGCCCGGCGAGGACACGCGGTCGACATCGCCATGCCCGACGGCGCCCTTCGCGTCTGGGCGACGCCGTACGCGCCCTTCTTCGGGGACGACGAGCTGCGCCTGCTCCGCTCGCTCGGAGCCCTGACCGGGCTCGCGCTCGATCATGCCCGCCTCTTCGCGCAGGAGCGCGAGGCGCGCGAGGCGCTGCAGCGGGCCGACGAGGTGAAGACGCAGTTCGTGGCGCTCGCCGCCCACGAGCTGCGGACGCCGGTCGCGACCCTGCGCGGCTTCGCCGAGACGATCGAGTCCAAGCGCCCCCAGCTCACCTCCGAGCAGCTCGGGAGGCTCGAGTCGACGCTCTTCCAGCAGATCCGGCGGACCGCGGACCTCGTCGAGCAGCTCCTCGACCTCTCGCGCCTCGACGCCGAGGCGATCGCCGTCGAGCCGCGACCGGTCG
>JAICGP010000033.1 GCA_025923055.1 Thermoleophilia bacterium | reverse complement strand
GCCGCGATCGCGTGCCCTTCGCCGTCGAGCTCGAGCGTCCCCGATCCCGCGAGGACGACGAGGAGCACGTCACGCTCCTCGTTCACCTGCTCCGGCGTCCCGCGGCCGGGAGGCCAGGCGAGGAGCGTGGCGTTGAGGTCGTCGCTCGCCGTGCCCCAGACGGGGCCGGAGCCGCCCCCGGCGGCGAGGCGGACGACGGGCGACCCCTCGGCTTCCACCGTCGGAGTCCGCGGAGGAAGCGGCAGCGCGGCGAGCTCCTCGTCGGGAATCGCCTCCTCGAGGAGCGGAAACAGCCGCCGCTCCTCGAGCCGCACGTGCTCGTCGAGGAGCAGGCCGATCCCGGCGAGCGTCTCGGCGGCGACCTCGCCGCTCGCCGCCTCGCCGCGCAGCCGGCCGACGAGCGCGCGCAGACGCGCGTGCTGGACGAGGACTTGGGCGAGCTCGGGCGGCGGCTCGTCGGCGTGCAGCGCGAAGAGCGGGAAGAGCACGTCTTCCTCCTCGCGGAAGTGCGCGGCCGTCTCGCGGTCGAAGAAGTCGACGAAGGCGACGGCCGCGTCCAGGCGGGCGGCCGGCGCCGAGTCGGCCGCACGGCGCAGCCGCCGTGCCTGCGAGAGCGCGTGGTGGTGGTCGTGCGAGAGCGGGACAAGGCCTGGATGCCGCCTCATCTCAATCGTCCAGGATCCCGTGCTTGCGGGCCACGGCGACGGCCTCGAGCTGGGAGTGCGCGCCGAGCGCGGCGAGGACGGAGCGGACGTGGTTGCGGACTGTCGCCTCGGCGAGACCGAGGCGACGCGCGACGACCTTGACGGGCAGGCCATCCGCCAGGAGCCCGAGCACCTGCCGCTGCCGCGGCGTGAGCGGCGAGGCGGCAGCCTGCGGGCGGCGCCGCGGCGGCTGGAGGAGATGCAGGAAGAGCGGCCGCCCGCCACCGCGAAGAGCCACAGTCGCCAGGGAGACGGGCCGGCGGCCCGACCGCGTTCGGAGGCGAACCTGGCGAGAGGCAACGGGCCAGCCCTCGCGCACGAGCCGGGCGGCCGCGCAGCCCGCGTGGCAGACGAGCCCGCCGTCTCCGTCCTCGCCGCCGAGCACCTCCCAGCAGCGCCGGCCGATGGCGTTCGCCGCCGGAGTCCCCGTGAGACGCTCCGCCGCCTCGTTCCATGCGACGACGCGCAGCTCCTGGTCGAAGACCATGAGCGGGTCGCCCGAGCGGAACGCGTCGGAGAGGTCGGGCGGTGTCATCGTCAGGCATCGTCGTCGCCGGCGGCCGGCCGCGCGTCCGGCCGCGCGCTGATCTCGCATGCGGAGAATCCCCGACTGGTCAGGATTGATCAGGCGGCCGCCGGAGCCGCTGCCGATCATGGAGACGTGGCTCAGGCCCGGACAGCCCCGGGGCGAAGCGCACCGGGGCGTGCAGCCCTGACCCGCAGCCGCCTCGCCGCCGTCGCCGCCCTTGCGGCGATTCTCAGCCTGTCACTGATCGCCGCCAGCCTGCTCGGTGCTCGCGGCGGCGGCGGGGGCGGCGTCTCTCCCAGCGTCGCCGTCCACGGGGCGTCCCAGGTCGAGCGACTGCTCCAGGGGATCCCCCAGGAGGCCGGCGTGCTCGGCGAGCCCGCGGCGCCCGTGACGCTCGTCGAGTACGCCGACCTCCAGTGCCCGTTCTGCGCGGAGTGGGCGGTGACGACGTTTCCCGAGCTCGTCGACCGCTACGTTCGCGCCGGCCTCCTGCGCGTCGAGCTGCGCGGCCTCGCATTCATCGGGCCCGACTCGGAGACGGCGCTTCGCACCGCGCTCGCCGCAGGCGAGCAGGATCGCCTCTGGCACGTCGTCGAGCTTCTCTATCTCAACCAGGGAGGCGAGAACGCAGGCTGGGTCGACGACGAGCTTCTGCGCGGGATCGCACGCAGCGTCCCGGGGCTCGACGAGGAGCGCCTGCTCGCCGAGCCGGGCTCCGAGGCGGTCGGCGCGCGCCTCGCCGAGGCGGCCGCCGCCGCGGAGGCCGCCGGCGTCACCGGCACGCCGTGGTTCGAGCTCGGCCCGACCGGCGGCGACCTCCGCCGTCTGGAGGTCTCGTCGCTCGGGCCGGGCGAGTTCCGCGCCGCGATCGAAGCGCTCCTCGCCGGATGACGGACCGGGGCCTCAGGATCGTCGTGGGCGGGCTCGCGCTCGCCGGGGCCGCGATCGCCGGCTACCTCACCCACGCCCGCCTCACCGGCACGACGGTCACCTGCGCCACGGGCGGCTGCGAGACCGTGCAGAGCTCGGCGTACAGCGAGGTTCTGGGGCTTCCGGTCGCCGTCGTCGGGCTCGCGGCCTACCTGGCGCTGCTCGGCACGGCCCTTGCCGCCAACGACCTCGCCCGGCTGACCGGCGCGGCCCTCGCGCTCGTCGGCGTCGTCTTCGGCGCGTATCTCCTGGCCGTGCAGGTCGTCGTCCTCGACGCGATCTGCCAGTGGTGCTTGGCGAGCGACGCGGTCATGGCGCTCCTGGCCGCGGCGGCCGTGGGCCGCCTCGCCCCGGATCGGGTCGCCGCGCTTCTTCCGCGCCCGCTCCGCACGGCAACCCGGCCCGCTGCCTCGCGCTAGCGGCCGCTCGAGCTCGCCCGTGTCGCCGGACGTACCGGTGGGTAGGTGCCCGGAGACCACGTCAGAAAGGGGTTGCAACATGAGCCACCTGAGCACGCCACGGGATCTCTTCCTCCACGAGCTGGGCGACATCCTCTACGTCGAGCAGAAGCTCGCCGAGGAGACGCTGCCGAAGCTGATCACGGAGGTCCAGTCCGAGGAGCTCCGCAAGGGCTTCGAGCGGCATCTCGACCAGACCCGCGGTCACGTCACGAACGTGGAGCAGGTCTTCGACATGCTCGGCGCCCAGCCCAAGGCCGAGGAGTGCATCGGCTTCGAGGGCCTCAAGAAGGAGCACGACCAGCTCGTCTCCGAATCCTCGCAGGCGCTGATCGACCTCGTCGATGCCGGCGCCGCGGCTCGCACGGAGCACTACGAGATCGCCGCGTACGAGTCGTTGATCGCGATGGCCCGCGCCATGGGCGAGTCCGACGCGGTCACGCTGCTGGACGAGAACCTCAAGGAGGAGAAGAAGGCTCTCCGGGAAGTCGAGTCGGCGGCCAAGACGCTGACGAAGGAGAAGTCCAAGGCGCTGGCCTAGCAGGACCCGGCCGGGAGGGGGCTTCGGCCCCCTCCCGGCTAGCCTCCCCGCACTCGAGAAAGCGCTCGAAGCGCTCCACGGGCCGCTCCCGCAGCTCGAACGCGGCCCGCAGCGCGCAAATTGCCGGCCTGGTCCACGGGCCCTTCCCGATAGGCGTAGACGGAGTACCGTTGGGCTCGTCTGGATCTCGGATCGGGACAGCCTCGCCCAACCGGGGCCCTCAGGCGCGGCGCCCACCTGGCGGCGCTCTGGGGCCTGGCGGTCGCCCAGCCGCTCTTCGACGTGCTGGGCGACGGCGCCGAGTTCTTCGCCGTCCGCGACTCGACGCGCTGGGACATCCTCGCCTTCGCGCTCGGGATCGTGCTGCTGCCGCCCGCGGCTATCCTCGTCCTGGAGGCACTCGCAGGCCTGATCGACCGGCGGCTGACGAGCGTCGTCCACCTGGTGGCCGTGGCCGTGCTCGCCGGCCTGCTCGTCCTCCAGGCCGCGAGCGAGGCGTCCGCCCGCGCGAGCACCGTCCTCCTCCCCGCGGCCGCGCTCGCCGGCCTGGCGGGGGCGCTGCTGTACGCCCGGTTCGCGGCGGTCCAGTCGCTGCTCACCGTCCTGGCCGTCGCGCCGGCCGCCTTCCTCGCCCTCTTCCTCCTCTCCTCGCCGGTGCGGACGCTCGTCTTCGGAACCGGCCCGGAGCCGCGCGTCCACGCGGCGAGCTCGCAGACGCCCGTGGTCGTAGTCGTCTTCGACGAGATCTCGACCGTCTCGCTCCTCGACGAGGACGGCGACATCGACGCCGAGCGCTACCCGAGCTTCGCGGAGCTCGCCCGCGGGTCGACCTGGTTCCGGAACGCCGCGACCGTGGACGCGTGGACCGTCCATGCCGTGCCGGCGATGCTCACGGGGCTCTACTCGGAGCACGGTCGCCTGCCCGTCTTCTCCGAGCATCCCGACAACCTCTTCACGCTGCTCGGCGGCAGTCACCGGCTCGAGGTCTTCGAGTCGCTGACCCAGCTCTGCCCGCGCGCTCTCTGCCCGGACGTCGTGCGCCGCCCCTTCCCGCAGCGGATGAGCTCGCTCCTCTCCGACGTGGGCGTGCTCTACCCGCACCTCGTGCTCCCGCGCGACCTCCGCGAGCGGCTGCCCTCCGTCTCGAACACGTGGGGTGCGTTCCTCGAGAGCTCGCACGAGCGGACCCGCCGGCGGATCTCGGCGTTCGACGCCTTCCTCGCGTCGCTCGACGGCGGGCGCCGGCCGCTCCTCGCCTTCGCGCACGTGATGCTGCCGCACCCGCCCTGGGAGTTCCTTCCGTCGGGCCGCCGCTACGAGGGCGGCGACCTACCCGGACTGCAGTCCGGCGGCTGGGGCACCGACGGGTACCTCGTCGAGCAGGCGCGCCAGCGGTACCTCCTCCAGCTCGGCTTCGCCGACCGGCTCCTCGGCAGGCTCCTCGACCGCCTCCGCTCCGTCGGGCTGTACGACCGAGCGCTCGTGATCGTCGCCGCTGACCACGGCGTGAGCTTCCGGCCGGGCGAGCGGCGTCGCGCCTTCCGCAACGCGAACCTGGACGAGGTCGCGTTCGCGCCGCTGTTCGTGAAGCGCCCCGGGGACAGGCCCGGGCGCGTCGTCGACGAGCCCGTCCAGACGATCGACGTGTTGCCGACGATCGCCGACGTCCTCGAAGTCGAGGTGCCGTGGAAGGCGGAGGGAACCTCGCTCTTCGACGGCCGAGGGGAAGACGTGTTCCTGTTCGTCGGCGATCGCGAGAGGTTCACCGCCGACCCGCAGGAGCTGATCGCCCGGCGGGACGAGTCCCTGCGCCGGCAGGCCGACGCCCTCGCCTCGGGCCTTTACGGATTCGGTCCGAATCCCGAGCTCATCGGCCAGAGCGTGGAACGGCCGGCCGTGCAGCCTCCGGGGGAGGCGCGGGCCGAGCTCGACCAGGCCGAGGAGCTCCGCTCGGTGGACCTGCGCTCCCACGTCATCCCCGCGCGGCTCACCGGGACGATCTCGGGCGGCGAAGGAGGACGGCGGGACCTGGCGGTCGCCCTCGGCGGCCGGATCGTCGCCGTCGGGCGGACGTACTTCTCCGCCGGCGAGGAGCGCTTCTCGATCCTCGTCCCGGAGTCAGCCTTGCGTCAGGGCCGCAACGGCGTCGAGCTGCTGTGGGTGCAGCCGGACGGGGTGCTCGTGCCGCTCCAGGGAGGAGGGGCGGCGGCCGCGAACGGCGGTTGAAAGAACCAGCCCCCTGCGGTCGAGGCCGCCCTGGTACGGGATGTCCTCGCCGCGCACGGCACGATTCCAAGAGGGATTTTCAGGCGGCGACCTCGAGGTCCCGCGCCAGCGTGAGGAACGCCCGCGCGTAGGGCGAGTCCTTCGTCCGCTCCTCCACCGCCGCCCAGTCGATCTGCTCGCGGAGGGCGCGGGCGATCTCGAGGACGGCGCGGTAGTCGAGGTTCTGCTCGTTCAGCGCCAGGAGCTTCGCGGTGAGGACGTCCTCGAGCGAGGCGACGCGGAGCCGCACGGCATCCACTTCCATGTCCTCGGCGCGGGCGAAGACCTCGTCGTCGACGGCCCCGCTCGAGGGACGGAAGATGACGTCGACGAGCACGTCGCCGTCGCGGGCCTTCAGGAGCCAGCCCTCGGCCGGGCGCTCGACGGCGAAGCGCGCGGCCGCCAAGGCCTCGGCCGCCCGGTCGGCGTCGGCCTCGCGGACGAAGATGTCGACGTCGTGATCCGTTTCCGGGCCGCCGCGCGCCCACGAGGCGAGGCTGCCGCCGAGGAGGAACTCGATCTCCGCCTCCCGGAGCGCCGCGACGGCCTTCCTCATGGTCGCGAGCAGCCGCTCGAACGACTCGTCGCGGTCTGGCACGGGTAGTGCTGTACCCGTGAGCGGCGACGGACAAGCCTCCAGGCCCCTCCGCTTCGCGCTGACGGCGGACCTCCATGCCGACGAGGACGTCCGCGACGCGCTCTTCGACGCGTTCGCGAACGCCCCAGACGTGGACCTCGTGCTCATCGCCGGCGACCTGACGACGCTGGGCCGGCGGCGGCAGGCGCGCATCCTCGCCGAGGCCTGCTCGGAGCTGCGCGTCCCGGCGGTCGCCGTGCTCGGGAACCACGACTACCACTCGGGCGAGGAGGCCGAGGTGCGGTCTCTCGTCAGCCGAGCCGGGGTCGTGCTCCTCGACGGCGAGGCGGCGCGGTTCGACGTGGCCGGGACGACGGTCGGAGTGGCCGGCTCGAAGGGGTTCGTCGGCGGCTTCCCGGACTGGGAGCTGCCGAACTTCGGCGAGCCGCTGCTCCGCGGGCTCTACGACGAGACGACCGCGGAGATCGAGGGCCTCGAGCGGGCCCTCCGGAAGGTCGCCGACTGCGACGTGCGCGTTGCGATGCTGCACTACGCGCCGACGCCGTCCACGCTCGCAGGCGAGCCGGAGGTGATCTGGCCGTTCCTCGGCTCGCACCGCCTCGGGCGCCCGATCCTCCAGGAGCGTCCCGACCTCGTCCTCCACGGGCATGCCCACGCGGGCACGTTCGCGGGGACGATCGGCGACGTGCCCGTGCTCAACGTCGCCGTCGCCGTCACCGGCAGGATGTTCACGATCGTCGAGGTCGCACCGGACGGCCGGGACGGCGCCAACCGGGTGCGAGTGCTCGACTAGCTACTGGTAGCGGAGGGCCTCCGCCGGGCGGACGCGCGAGGCGCGCAGGGCCGGGGCGAGGGTCGCGGCGAGCGCGACGGCGTAGACGACGGCGAAGATGACGGCGAGGTTCACCCACGGGACGACGAGAGTCAGGTTCTCCCAGCTCGGCTGGCGCTGGGTGTCCTCGATGATGTTCCAGGCGAGCAGGAGCCCGAGGCCCGTGCCGACCACGATCGAGGTCAGCGCGATGAAGGACGACTCGAGCAGGAACGTCGCCTGCACCATCGGCCGGCGGAAGCCGATCGCGCGCAGAACGCCGATCTGCTGCCGGCGCTCGACGACCGAGCGTGCGCTGATGACGCCGAGCGCGGCGACGCCGACGAGGAGCCCGAGCCCGAGGAAGCCCTGCACGAGGCGGTTGAAGGTGATGTTCGCCGACGCCGCGTCGCGCATGACCTTCTCGATCGACTCGGCCTCCATCCCGTAGGCGAGGAACGCCGACTCGAGACGCGCCGCCTGGGCGTCCGGGTCGACGCCGGGCGCGAGCGCGAAGTACTGGATGGTCGGATTCGCCCTGCCGGGAAAGGCGTGGTCGAGCGTCGCCTGGGAGGTCGAGAGACCGTTCATCTCGAAAGGCGCCGTCTCGGCGAGGATCCCGATCACCGTCACCGTCAGCGTCCCTCTCGACTGCGGATCGTGCACCTCGACCTCGACGGGCTCGAAGGGGCCCTCGTCGTAGTAGAAGCCGCTCAGCTGGAAGTCGGGCATCGCGCCGAACCCGAACTGGTCGCGGCGGGGGGCGACGAGGGAGTCGACGACCGCCAGGCCCCGCTCCGAGGCCACGGCGTCCCAGACCTCCCGCGCCGAGCCGTAGCCGCTCGCGATCTTCCCGAGGCCGAAGGTCGTGTGCTCGAGGAATGCGGCGTCGAGGCCGCGGACGACGTACGGCTCCGGCGCGCGGCCGGCGCCCACCTGCGCCGCCTCGATGGGCAGGAACGACTGGCTCGCCGCGACGGTGATTCCTTCCGTATCGAGCCCGGGCGCCTCCGCCAGCGCCGTCTCGAGGTCGACGATGGGGGTGCCGCCGCTCGTCGAGGCGCGGACGTCGAAGCCTCCCCCGAACGTCTCGGTGTCCTCGAAGGCCTTGATGAACGACCCGTTGGAGGCGACGCCGGTCACGAGCGTGAAGACGACGAGCGTGAACATCGCCAGAGTCGTGCCGGTCCGGAAGCGGTGCGCGAGCGGGTAGGCCATCGCCATCTTGAGGACGGGCGCCGCCCGGCGGAAGCGGCCGAAGAGGCGCATGGTGGCGCCGATGAGGACGTCCGCGTTGTAGACGATCGTCCAGACCGCGCCGACGACGATCATGAGGCCGGCGGAGATCCACGTGGAGAAGTCCATGGCGATCGTCCCGAAGACGGCCTCCCACATGCTCCAGGGGAGCATGAGCGAGACCACGAGCGCGAGCCCGCACGACGTGAAGGCGATGCGCTCCGCGACGCCGAGCAGGCGCAGGATCGGCACGAGGCTGACGAGGACGAGCGAGACGCCGACCATGAGCGGCGTCGCCTGGTCGCCCGTCGTGCCGGAGAGGACGAGGAGAAGGCCGAACGCAATGCCCGCGAGGCCGAGCACGAGCCGGCGCCGCCGGCGCGGGACGGCCGGCTCCGGCAGGTTCCGGATCGCGCTCGAGATCGTCATCACGCTCACGCGCCAGGCGGAGAAGGCGACGACCGCGAGGGTGAGGAGGACGCCGAGCCCGTAGGCGATCGCCAGGCTCCGCGGGGAGACCGCGAAGTCGATGTCGAGGTCGCCGCCTCCGACGGAGGAGAACGCCTGGGCCATCACGAGCACCATCAGCCACGCAAAGAGCGCGCCGAGCAGCGCCCCGACGAGCGCGGCCAGCACGTCGTACGCGGCGCCCTCGAACGTGAACGTCTGCACGAGATGGCCTCGCCGCGTGCCGACCGCGCGAGCGATCCCGAGCTCGCCGCGGCGCTCGGCGGCGAGCATGACGAAGACGAGGAAGATGAGGAGGATCCCGGCCGCGATGGAGAACGTGCCGAAGGTCGTGAAGAAGGCCATGAAGGCGCTGCCGGCCTCGTCCGCGGCCTCGATCGCGTCCCGCTTGGCCGGGTCGACGTCGAGTCCCAGCGGCCTGAGCACGGGATAGAGGCGGTCGACGACCTCGTCCGTCAGCGCGGCGCCGGACGTCACGTCCCCGCGGTTCGAGACGAGGACGTGCTTCACCTGGTCCGGGACGCCGAGCAGCGCCTGCGCCTCGGCCAGCGGGAGAAGGAGGGCAGCGTCGGCGGTCCCCGCGCCCTCGAAGGAGACGACGTCGCGCACGATCGCGTGCGCGGCCGGCCCGCCGGCGTAGATGCGGAGACGGTCGCCGCGACCGACGCCGAGCTCCCGCGCCGCCTCCTCGTTCAGGAAGACTTCCTCGCCCGGCAGATCGCCGAGCGAGACGGGGCCTTCGAGCCCCTCGATGGTGCCGAACCCGTCCATCCGCGCGGGATCGGCGGCGAAGAGCGTCACGCGCGGCTCGGTCTGTCGCGGCTCGGGCGCCTGGACGGCGACCTGCTCGACGATGGCGGGCGTGACGCCGTCGACGAGGTCGGTGCCGGCGACCGCAGCTTCGACGCGGTCCGCCACGGCCTCGTCGAAGTACTCGACGCCCGTGGCCGAGCCGAGCCCGGTCCCCAGATCGACCTCGGCGCCGCGGACCGACACGAGCTCGTCGGTCTCGCCGAGCGAGGCGACGGCCGTGCCGCGGATCGTGTTGCTCATCGTGTCGCCGGTCGTCAGCGCGGTCGCCATGATCGTCGTCCCGAGCATCAGCCCCACGACGATGAGGGCCGTCCGACCCCGGCGGCGGCCGAGGTTGCGCACGCCGAGACGGACGAGCACGCGGTTGCGGAGCGCGAGGATCGCGATGACGCCGAACGTGCCCGCGAGCGCGATGAGGACGACGACGAGGAACGTGTCGATCGGGATGCCGAAGAGCTCCGTCATCGCGTGCTCACCACCACGTCCGGCACGTCCGCGTAGAGAACCTCGTAGAACTCACGCCCCGGCGGCGCCGCGTAGACCGTGACGAACTCCTCCACCAGAGCGGCGGCGAGCCCGGTCGAGGCCTCGAGCGCCTCCTGCGAGCTCCAGAGCGTGACGACCATCCCCTTCCCTTCGGCGTTCGCGAGCACGACGGCGCCCTCGAACCCCTCCTGCTCCCGGAGCCGCGGCATCGCGTGCTCCTCGAAGCGCGACACGGCGTCGGGGACGTCCGCGCGCATCGTGTCGATCTCAAGCAGCGTGACCCGCGAGTACATCGTGCACCTCCAGCAGTCGTTGCTCCTCGACGACGCGGCCGTCGAGCATGCGGACGATCCGGTCGGTCTTCCGGCCCACCGCGATGTCGTGCGTGACGATCAGGAACGTGAGGCCGCGCTCGACGTTGAGGCGGCGCATGAGCTCGACGATCTCGGCGGCGTTCTCGCTGTCGAGGTCGCCGGTCGGCTCGTCGGCCCACACGATGGCGGGGTCGTTGACGAGCGAGCGCGCGATCGTCACGCGCTGGCGCTCGCCGCCCGAGAGCTCGTCCGGCACGTGGCTCGCCCGCTCTCGCAAGCCGACGAGGCCGAGCGCGTCGAGCGCGCGCCTGCGCGCCTCGCGGGCCTCGACCCGGGAGACGAGGAGCGGGAGCTCGACGTTCTCCACGGCGGTGAGGACGGGCATCAGGTTGTAGAACTGGAAGACGAAGCCCATGCGGCGGGCCCGGTAGTCGGTCCGCGCGCGGTCGGACATCGCCTGCAGCGGCGTTCCCTCGATGACGATCTCCCCGCCGTCGACGGAGTCGAGGCCGGAGAGGCAGTTCAGGAGCGTCGTCTTCCCGCAGCCGCTCGGCCCCATGATGGCGACCATCTCGCCCGGCCCGATCGCCATGTCGATCCCCTTCAGGGCATCGACCTTGACCTTGCCGGTCTCGTAGGTCTTCCGGACGGCTCGGGCCTCGATAATCGGTTCCGTCGGGCTCACGGCGCCTCCTTCTCGTGTGACGACACAAGCGTGGCCCGCAGCTCTCCCCACGCCATCGGTGCCGTGACCGATTTCGGCTTCGGCGAACTACGCACCCCGGCGGCGGCGCCGCCGTACGCGCCGCTCAGCTGTCGAAGCCGAGGCCGAGGCGGTCGAGCGTCCGGAGCCAGAGGCCGCGCCGCCCGGCGTTGCGGTCGGCGGCGGCGAGGCGGTTGCGGGTCAGCTGGATGACGCCCGAGCGCAACGGCTCCGGCGGGAACGGCACCGGCTTCGAGCGCACGTAGCGCAGGCGCGTCGCCTCGGTGTCGCGCCCGTCCAGGAGGTCGAGCGCGACGCGCGCGCCGAAGCGGCTCGCGGCGACTCCCAGGCCCGTGTAGCCGACGGAGTACGCCACGCGGCCGCGATGGGAGGTGCCGAAGAAGACTGAGAAGCGGCTGCACGTGTCGATCGCCCCGCCCCAGCGATGCGTGAAGCGGATGCCTTCGAGCTGCGGAAAGGTGGCGAAGAAGTGCTGCGCGAGCAGGGCGAACGTCTCCCCGTCGTCGTCGTGCTCGGGCCGGACCGGCCCGCCGTAGCGGTAGACCGCCTCGTAGCCGCCCCAGAGGATGCGGTCGTCGGCGGTCAGCCGGTAGTAGTGGAACCGGTTGGCGCTGTCGCCGAGCCCTTGCCGGCGCCGCCAGCCGATCGCGTCGCGCCGGGCGGGGCCCAGCGGCTCGGTCACGAGGGCGTAGTCGTAGATGGGCGCCACGTAGCGGCCGATCGAGCGCACGAGCGGCGGGTAGGCGCTCGTCGCCAGGAGCACGCGGCGCGCGAGGACGGCCCCGTGCGGCGTGGCGACGCGAACGCGCTCGCCGGAATCCGGGAGCCGGGTGGCCGGCGTCCGCTCGTGGATGCGCACGCCCTGGGCGCGGGCGGCCGCGGCGAGGCCGGCCGCGAGCTTGCCGGGGTCGAGGATCGCCGCGTCGGTCTTGTCCCAGAGGCCGCCGAGGTACATCGGCGAGGCGACCTCGGCGCGCATCGCGTCCTCGTCGAAGAGCTCGTGGTCGTGGCCGAAGCGGCCGAGCACCTCCGCCGCCTCGGCGAGCCACTCGACCTCGTGCGGCTCGAGCGCCACGGCGAGGTCGCCCGTCAGCTCGAGGTCGCAGTCGATCCCGTGCCGGTCGAGGTCCGCGAGCAGCCCCGCGAAGTTTTCGTGCGCGAGGCGCTCGAGCATGGGCATCTCGGCGGCGAAGCGGGCGAGGCCGTTCTCGAGCCCGTGGGTGAGCGAGCCGATCGCGAAGCCGCCGTTCCGCCCGCTTGCGCCGAAGCCGATGGTCTCGGCCTCGAGGACGACGACGTCCCGGGCAGGATCGTCCGCCTTGGCGTGGAGAGCCGCCCAGAGCCCCGTGAAGCCGCCGCCGACGATGCAGATGTCGGCCTCGGTCGGTCCGGTGAGCGGCGGCTCCGGCTCGCGCGCCGGGAGCGCGGCGAGCCAGTACGGGCGCGGATCGGCATCGACGAAGGCCGCCCGGTGGGCGGCCGTGGGAGGGCCGGCGGGCCAGGGGGAGGCCATTGCCGGCGAGTCTACGGAGAGGGCTGCGCCGCCCGCAGAAGCGGGCGCGCAGCCCTCTACCTCCGGGCGCTCAAACCGCGCGCGTCGCCGCGCGGCCCCAGCGCGCGACTGCGTCGCCCGCCGTCCTGAGCCCTACCGCTCCGAGCACGCTCGGCGCGACGTATCCGACTGCCACCAGCGTCCAGGTGACCATGCTTGCACCTCCTTTCGCGGGCACGAAAAAGGCCTGGGAGCCCTGCTCCTCAGGCCTCGTCGCCTGACAGCGCGGTCGTCCTCGACCGCACCCCCAAGCTAGCGAGAACCGGTCGGTGCCGCAAGGGGTGCCAGCAGGCCTTTCGGGCTCGGGTTTTCCCTACGGGAGGAGGCTGTCGCCGCCGAGCACGCCGCCAACGACCTCGACGGTCGGATCGACGACCTTCGGCACGACCGCGACGGTGTCGTCCACGGTCCTCGTGACGGTCTCGACCGCGCCCTCGGCGGTGCCGGCGGCGGTGTCGACGGCGCCGTCCACGGTCGAGGCGACTCCGGTCGTCACCTGCCCGACCTTCTCGCCGAGCGCCGGCTGCTGCGACGAGGACGGAGACGGGTCGGCGGAAGCGCGGGTCGCCCGCTTCGTCTTCTTCGCTGGGCCGGGCTGCTTCGCCTCGGCGGCCGGTCGGCTCGGTTTCCGCGGCTTCGCGGTCGCGGCGGCGCGCGCGGCGGGCGCCACAGCGGGATCCGGAGCGACGGAAGGCTCGGCCGGGCGCACCGCCGCCGGCGGTGGCCGCGACTGCGGCGCCGCACGGCTGGGCGTCTCCGGAGCGGAGCCGCCCAGCAGCGCGGTTGCTCCGACGACGAGGCCGGTCGCGGCCACCTTCGCGGCAGCCCCGCCGCCGAGGGCGGACTTGAGGCTCGCGAGGAGCCCGCCGAGATCGAGAGCGCGCGCGACGCGGGCCCGCGTGCCGACCGCGATCTCCTGCCGCTCCAGCCCGCCGGCCAGGGCGCGCCTGGCGCGGAAGATCAGCGTCTCGACAGCTGCCCGGCTGAGGCCGAGCTCCTCGGCGATCTCCCGGTAGGAGAGGCCGCGCCACTCGCGCAGGACGATCGCCCGGCGCTGCTGGTCCGTCAGGTCCGCGAGCGCGGACTCGAGCGCGAGCAGCTCCTCGCGCCCGCCGGCGGCTGCCGGTGTCGAGGCGTCGAGGCGCTCTGGGTCCCGCACGAGCTCGAGCCGGCGGCGCCTGCGGTCGGCGTCCCAGTGCGAGAGGCAGACGTTGTGAGCGATCTTCAGGAGCCAGGCGACCTCGGTGACGGGGACGACGCCGCGGCCGAGCCCGCGGCAGGCGTAGAGAAACGTCGTCTGGAGCGCGTCCTCGGCCTCTTCGGCCGAGCCGAGCCGGCGGCGGCAGTAGGCGAGCACGCGGTCGCCGTGGCGCTCGAACATGCGCTGCGCGGCCTGGGCCTCGGGCGACGAGATCCTCGCCGCCCCTGCATCCGCGCGCCCGACGGCTGGGTCGGCGGCCACTTCTACCTCGTCTTCGGCCTGTGGGTCACGACGCTTCCTTCGAAAAGCCGCAGCGTTGCACCCGAGTGCTTCCAAGAGTAGAGGAGCCGGCGCGCTCGCGCGACCCCGGGCGTCCCTCGAAGGAGTGATTGCCGCCGCCGGCGCGCAAGTTTTCGGCCTGCGCGCTTTCTCATCCTGCACAGCCGCACTTTTTCGAGGGAGCGCCGATGCGCCGCACAGCCGACGACCCCGCCACGACCGCCCCATGATCCGCCTGCTTCTCTGCGACGAGTCGGCGGACTGCCGCGCCGCCCTTCGGGCGACGCTCGCCGAGCAGCCCGAGATCTCGGTGATCGGCGAGGCCGCGGACGGGCAGGAGGCGGTCGACCTGACGCTCACGCTGTCGCCCGACGCGGTCCTGCTGGACGCCGACCTGCCCGTCGTGGCCGGAGCCGACGCGGCCAGGGCGATCCGCGAGCTGATGCCGGACGTCAGGGTCGTCGGGCTGACCGGCCGAGGCGCGCGGGATGCGGCGACGGCGCTGCTCGCCGCCGGCGCTGCCGCCTGCTGCGTGAAGGGCGCCCCGCTCTGGGAGCTCGAGCGCGCGCTCACCGGCGCCGCCGAGCCGCTCGTGCGCCTCGCCTACACGCTCGCCCGGGCGGCGAGCGCGACCGGGGCGAGCGAGCTCGTCGCCCGGGAGCTCACGGAGCTGACGGGCGGGGCGGGCGCGGCCGTCTACCTGGCGGCGCCCGACGTGGGCGTCTCGCTCGCGGCGACGTCGGGGGCGGCCGCCGACGCGAGGCTCGTCTCGGCGCCCGCGGTCGTCGTCTCCTCGTTCCGCGGGCAGCGGCTCGTCCTCGGGAACGTCCGCGAGCGGGCCGAGCTCGCCGCGCTCGGCCTCCCCTGCGAGGAGGCGCTCGCCGTCCCGCTCCTGCACGAGGGCGAGACGCTCGGCGTCCTGCTCGCCGCGATGCCGCCCGGCACGGATCTCGACATCGACCCGGATCTCGTCGCCGCCGTCGCCGACCTCGCCGCCGCGGCGGTGGCGAACGAGCGGCGGATCGCGCTGACCTACGACGAGGCGAGGCGCGACGCGCTCACGGGGCTGCCCAACCGGCGCGCCTTCGAGGAGCGCCTCGACGCGCTGCTCTCGCGCGGCGCAGAGGCGCTCGGGATCGCGCTGCTCGACCTCGACGACTTCAAGCGCGTGAACGACACGCACGGGCACCAGGCCGGCGACGACGTCCTCCGCGAGGTCGCGCGCGTCTTCGCCCGGCGGACGCGGGCGAACGAGGAGGTCTACCGGCTGGGCGGGGACGAGTTCGCGGTTCTCGTCCCAGGAGGCGCGGGCGCCGCAGAGCTCGTCGCGAACCGCCTGCGCGCGGCACTCCGCCTGCACCGCCGCACGGTGCCGCTTCCCACAGCCTCGGGCGGCACGGCTGCGTACCCGGCGGACGGCGGGACGACGGACGTCCTGCTGGCCAGGGCGGATCTGGCGCTCTACGCCGCCAAGACCGACGGAGGCGACCGCATCGTCGTCGACCTGGCAGCCTCCGAAGAGGATTCGCGGCACGCGCCGGAGGAGGCTCCCGCCTCCGGCACACGAGAAGGGCCGACCCACGGACCGCCCGGCTCCCGTGCGGCGGCCCTTTCCCGCCGCGAGCCGAGCCGCGGTTGGCCGCAGCCGCGGCTCGGCCCCCACCAGCCCGCCCGGGTGCTCGTCGTCGACGACGACGAGCGGCTGCGCCTGCTGCTACGGACGACGCTGGAGGTGATGGACGTCGAGATCGACGAGGCGGCCGACGTCGCGTCCGCGCGCCGCCTCGTCGACCTCCGGCGGCCGGACGTCGTCGTCCTCGACGTCGGCCTGCCCGGCCCGAGCGGCCTGACGCTCTGCGCCGAGCTGAAGCGCGATCCGAGGACGCGCGAGATCGGCGTCGTGGTGCTGACGGGCACGGGCGAGGGGCACGAGGCGGCCCGGTCGGCCGGCGCGGACGCGTACCTGCGCAAGCCGTTCAGCCCGCTCGACCTGGTCGCGCTCGTCGAGCGGCTCGTCGGCGGGGGCGAGGACGCGCCGTTCCACGTCTCGGAGTCGGAGCCGTCCGAGGGGCAGCTGCACCGGTACGCGGAGGACCTCCGCAGGCTCCTCGAGCTCGAGCGGGGCCAGCGGACGCTGATCCAGGCGGCCTACCGCGAGACCGTGGAGGCGCTCACGTCGGCCCTCGAGGCCAAGGACACGGGCACCAACGCCCATTCCCAGCGCGTGCAGCAGTACGCGCTGGAGCTCGCCTGGGCGATCGAGCCGGCGCTGCTCGAGCTGCCGAGCGTCGAGTACGGCTTCCTCCTGCACGACGTCGGCAAGATCGGGATCCCGGACCGCATCCTCCAGAAGCCCGAGCCGCTGACCCAGTCGGAGCGTCGAATCCTCGAGACGCACACGCTCCTCGGCGAGCAGATGCTCGGCGGGGTCGCGCTCCTGCACGGTGAGGGGCTGAAGGTCGTCCGCAACCACCACGAGCGCTGGGACGGGGCGGGCTACCCGGACCGGCTCGCCGGCTTCGACATCCCCCTCCCCGCGCGGATCTTCGCCGTCGCCGACGCGCTCGACGCGATGACGAGCGACCGGCCGTACCGCGCCGCGCTGGCCTGGGAGGCCGCCTTCGAGGAGCTCTCGGCCGAGGCGGCGAAGCAGTTCGACCCGAACGTCGTCGAGCAGGCGGTCGAGCGCGAGCCGCGCCTGCGGGCCATCTACGAGCGGTTCGCGGCCCGGTCACGCTCGTCGAGCAGCGTCCGCCCGCTGAGCGGGTGAGACCGGGTGAACCCGAGCTGCGGCTCCCGAAAGGACCCGAGCCGCAAGGCGGGCGTCTGCCCGACGATGTTTGGGTGCGCCGCCTCGCGGTTCACAACCACCCTGCGTGAACGAAACCACAGCGCAGGCGCGGCCCGAAGCCGACCGGGGCGACGAGCTCGCGCCCGCGATCGTCTGGCTGACGCTCGGGCTTGTCGGCCTGCAGACGGCCGCCGGGGCGGTGAACGCGCTCTCGCTCGAATCGAGCCTGCTCGACCCGAACGACGAGGAGTCCGTCTTTCAGCCACTCAACGCCGCCTTCACGGCGGCCGCGGGTGCGGCGGCGGCCTTCCGGGCAGTGCGCCGATCGGAGCAGCGGGCCCGCTACGCCGTCCTCGCCGTCGTCCTCCTGGCCTTCGCCGCCGACGACATGCTCGTCGTGCACGAGCGGCTCGGTGAGGCCGCAGGTGAGGCACTCGGCCTGCCCGATCACCTTGCCGTGCGCATGTGGATCGCCCTGCTGCTGCCACTGCTCGCGGCCGCGTTCGTGATCCTCGTCGCCGAGACGATGCGCCTGCGTGGCCGCGTGCAGCGCCTGCTCGCGGCGGGGCTGGCGGCCCTCGTCGCCGCCGTCGTCGTCGAGGTGGCCGGCGCGGTCACCCGGGATCCCGCGTTCATCGAGCGCCTCGGCGGCAAGCCGGAGACGCTGAGGCTCCTCGTCGAAGAGGGGCTCGAGCTCGGCGGGTGGGTGCTCGTCGCCGGCGCGCTCTGGATCGCCGTCGCGATTCCGTCCGCCCGTAACGGGTCTGCGGGGACCGGGCCGCCTGGGCGCCCGACAGCGCGAAGAGGAGGAACTGGGTGAGCTGCGCCTGGGACGGGGCCCGGCTACCCGGACCGGCTCGCCGGCTTCGACATCCCGCCCCCCGCGCGGATCCTCGCCGACGCGCTCACGAGCGGCCGCTGAGCGGGTGATGCGGGGCGGGGGTCCTGAGTCTCCCGCCCCGCACGACCCGCTGATCTCTACAGCTCGACGAGCTGGCCGCGGATCGCTCCCGAGGGGATCGCCCGCGTGTGGTAGTTGATGTAGAAGCCGTCGACGTCGGCGCAGATGTTGGCGGCCGTCGTCGCGTCGATCTCCATCCGCGCGGCCTGCACGATGAACTTGCGGTCGGTGTCGGGGCCGCCGAAGAGCGTCACCACG
>JAICGP010000032.1 GCA_025923055.1 Thermoleophilia bacterium | reverse complement strand
CTAGGACCTAGACCATCGAGGGTTCCGCCTCGTGGGCGCCGTTGGTTTCATGGCGGCCGACCACCATCTAGGAGGCCATCTGTGGCAAGAAGTACCTGTGCAGGCCGCGCGGCGGCCGCGCTGCTCGTCGCGCTCGTCGCGCTCGTCGCGCTCGTCGCGGCCGCGCCGGCGGCGGCGAAGCCCGACCCAGGCGGCGTTCTCGCCGAGGGGCTGTTCAACCCGCGCGGGCTCGACGACGCGGGCGGGCGCGGCATCCTCGTCGCCGAGTCGGGGAGCGGCTCGATCACGCTCGTCCAGCCGCGTCGCAAGGGCGAGCCGCGCGTCTCGACGTTCGCGTCCCTCCCCGCCGACGAGGAGAGCGGCAACGGCCCGGTCGACGTGGCCACGAAGGGCCTGGCGAAGACCTGGGCGCTCCTGAGCGGCCCGCCGGAGACGACGGCAGAGCCGTTCGGCGAGCTCGTCCGCCTCGACCGCAAGGGCCGCGTCGACCTGAGGGTCGACATCGCCGCGTACCAGGCGGGGGATCCGGATCCCGACGACCAGGAGGAGCTTCCCACCGAGTCGAACCCGAACGGGCTAGCGCTCCTGCGCGGGGGAGGCGTGCTCGTCGCCGACGCGGCCGGGAACGACCTGCTCATCGTCGACAAGGGCAAGCGGATCTCGACGGTCGCGCGCTTCAAGCCAGAGCTCGCGCCCTGGCCCGACGGCCTGCCCTTCCCCGGCCCGCCGCCGGGCACGCCCGTCCCCGTGGAGGCGGTTCCGACGGCGGTCGCGATCGGCCCGGACGGCGCCTGGTACGTCTCGGAGCTGAAGGGCTTCCCGTTCCCGAAGGGCGCCTCGCGCATCTGGCGGATCGAGCCGGGCAGCAGGAACGCCGTCTGCGACCCGGAGAGCCCGGACGCCGGCCCGTGCCGCACGGTGGCCACGGGCTTCACATCCGTCATCGACCTCGCCTTCGGCCGGGACGGGACGATGTACGTCCTCGAGATCGCCAAGGAGGGCTTGCTCGACATCGAGGTCTTCGGCGGCCCACCGATCGGCGCCCTCTGGGCTGTCGAGGACGGTGTGAAGACGGAGCTCGCCGAGGGCGAGCTGCTCTTCCCGGGCGGCGTCGACGTCGGCCGCAGGGGCACGCTGGCGGTGACGACCGGCTCCGTGTTCGGCCCCGGCGCCGGCACGCTCGTCCGCGTCCGGCCGTAGCGAACCGAGGGGCGGCCCGGCCTGCGGCGGCCGGTCCGCCCCTCACCGCCGCAGGTGCACCGCGCCCTCGAGGAGCGCGCGGCCGACGACCGCGCCCTCGAGCCCGAGCGCGGCGAGCGCGTCGAGGTCGTCCTCGGAGCGGATCCCGCCGGCGGCGAGGACCGCGGGCCCGAAGCGGTGGCGCACGCGCTCGAGCAGGGCGAGGTCCGGGCCGGCCAGGGTCCCGTCCCGCTCAATGGCCGTGCAGAGGAGCCGCCGGACGCCGGCCCCGGCGCAGCGCTCTGCGAGGTCCTCCGGGGAGAGGTCGCTGTCGCGCTCCCAGCCGTGCGCGGCCACCTTGCCGGCGCGGGCGTCCACGGCGACCGCGAGCCGCTCCCCGAGCGCGCCGGCGAGCTCCTTCAGCGCCGCGTCGCCGGCCAGAGCCGCCGTGCCGACCACGACCCGGGCGGCGCCCGCATCCAGGAGCGCCTCGGCGTCCGCGAGCGAGCGGACGCCTCCCGAGGCCTGGATCGGTACCGGCGTCGCCGCGTCGGCGAGGCGGGCGACGAGCTCCGGCCGGATCGCCCCCGAGCGCGCGCCGTCCAGGTCGACGACGTGCACGAGCGGCGGCCGCGCCTCCGCGTAGCGGGCGACGAGCGCCTCGGGATCGCCCGCGCGCGCCACGACCTCGGCGAACGATCCCCGTCGCAGCCGCACCGCCTCGACGCCGACGACGTCGACGGCCGGGATGACGGCGAACCCGTTCCTCTCTTCTGCCATGTTAGCGTGCTAATATAGCGCCACGACGCCGACCAGCGATGGCCGACCGCTCACACCCATGGCGAACCGACGAGATGCGCGATCTCTTCGAGACGATCCTCGTCCTGGAGGATCCGGACGAGGTGGAGCGCTTCCTGCGCGACCTCTGCACGCTGAGCGAGCTGCAGGCGATGGCGCACCGCTGGGAGGTGGCCAAGCTCCTCGAGCGCGGGCTGCCGTACCACGAGATCTCGAAGCGGACCGGCGCGTCGACGACGACGGTGACGCGCGTGGCGCACTGGCTGCGCCACGGGGAGGGCGGCTACCGGCTGGCGCTGGAGCGGCGCGCTCCCCTCTCTCCGACCTCCTGAGGATCGCGGTCCCGGCCAAGGGACGCCTCCGCGAGCCGGCCGTCGCGCTCCTCGAGGACGCGGGCCTCGGACCCGAGGTTCCGGGCGAGCGCGCGCTCGCCTTCCCGTGCCGGAACGCCCCCGTCGAGGTGCTGCTCGTGCGGGCCGCCGACATTCCGGAGTACGTCCAGGACGGGGTCGTCGACTGCGGCATCACCGGCGCCGACCTCGTCGCCGAGCGCGGCGCGCGGGTGACCGAGCTGCTCCGCCTCGGTTTCGGCGGCTGCACGCTCGAGGCCGCGGTGCCGGAGGAGTCGCCCGTCGTGGAGCTCGCAGAGCTCGGCGGCCTGCGCGTGGCGACCGTCTACCCGACCCTGTCCCGGAGGCTGCTCGCCGGGCGCGGCGTCGAGGTCGAGCTGGTGGACGTGACCGGCGCCGTCGAGGTGGCGCCGCGCCTCGGCCTCGCCGACGCGATCGTCGACCTCGTCTCGAGCGGGAACACGCTGCGGACGAACGGCCTGCGCTCGCTCGGCTCGCTCTTCGCCTCCGAGGCCGTGCTCGTCGCGGCCGAGGAGCCCGACGACGCCTCGCTCCGCCTGGCGCCGATCCTACGGAGCGTCGTGCAGGCCCGGGAGGCCCGCTACCTGATGCTGAACGCGCCCGAGCGGTCCCTCGACGAGATCTGCGCGCTCGTCCCCGGCTCCGGCGCGCCGAGCGTCATCCCGCTCGCGCAGCCGGGCATGGTGGCGGTTCACGCGCTCGTCCCGGCTGCCGACGTCTGGCGGCTCCTGCCGCGCCTCGAGGCGGCCGGCGCCTCCTCGATCCTGCTCGTCCCGGTCGAGCGGATGCTGGCGTGACCGAGATCGCCGACATCGTCGCGGACGTCCGGCAGCGCGGCGACGCGGCGGTCGCCGACTGGTCGCTTCGCTTCGACGCGGTCGAGCCGGCGCCCGCGGAGCCCGCCGGCGACGTGCCCGGGGACGCCCTGCTCGCGCTCGCCGGCGCGGTGCGCCGCTGGCACGAGCGGCAGCGGCCCGCCGACCTGCGCGAGGAGGTGCTCCCGGGCGTCGTGCTCGAGCGGCGCTGGACTCCGCTCGCCTCGGTCGGGATCTACGTCCCGCGCCGGCTCGTCTCGACGCTCGTCATGTGCGCCGTGCCGGCCCAGGTGGCGGGCGTCGAGCGGATCGCGGTCGCCACGCCGCCCGAGGGCGCGGGCCTCGTCGCGCGGGCCGCCGAGCTGCTCGGCCTCGACGAGGTGTGGGCGGTCGGCGGGCCGCAGGCGGTCGCCGCGCTCGCCTACGGGACGGAGACGATCGCCGCCGTCGACAAGCTCGTGGGCCCCGGCAACGCCTTCGTCAACGAGGCGAAGCTGCTCGTCTCGCGCGACGTCGCCGTCGATCTCCCGGCCGGGCCGTCCGAGGTCGTCGTCCTCGCCTCCGCCGGAGCGGAGCTCGACGTGGCCGAGCTCGAGCTGGCCGCGCAGCGCGAGCACGGGCCCGACGCGGTCTGCCGGATCGTCGAGGCCGACGGCGACCTGGAGCGCGCCCTCGCGCGCGTCGAGTCGCTCGCGCCCGAGCACCTCGTCCTCCTCGGCGAGGAGGCCGAGCGGCTCGCGCCGCGGGTCCGCAACGCCGGCTCCGTGTTCGTCGGCCGCTGGTCGCCGGTCGCCGCCGGCGACTACGCGACGGGCGCCAACCACGTGCTGCCGACCGGCGGCCGGGCGAGAGCGGTCGGGGGGCTCGGGCTCGAAGCCTTTCTGAAGCCCGTGACCGTTCAGCGCCTCACGCCCGCGGGCCTCGCCCGCGTCCGGCCCGTCGTCGAGGCGCTCGCCGCGGTCGAGGGGATGCCCGCCCACGCGGAGGCGGTGCGGCGGTGAGGACGCTCCCGGCGGAGTTCGCCGCCTACTCTTGGGCACCCTCGACGATGGAGCTCGCGGCCCGAACGGGGCTCGACCCCGTCGAGATCGTGCGCTTCGACGGCAACGTGCCGGCCTGGCCGCTCCCCTCCTCCCGCCCGGGCGCGCTCGCCGCCGCGGTGGCCGACATCCAGAACTACCCACACGGCGGCTCCCCGGCGCTCACCGCCGCAATCGCCCGCTACGCCGGCGTCGGCCCCGAGAACGTCGTGCTCGGCGCCGGCGCGGACGACCTCATCCTCCTCTGTGCCCGCGCCTTCGCAGGCCCCGGCGACCGCGTGGCGATCGCCGAGCAGCCGACGTACCCGCTCTTCCGCGTCGCCGCGCACCTCGCGGGCGCGGAGGTCGACGACGACCGCCCCGCGCTCACGTTCTCGTGCCGGCCGAACAACCCGACCGGCGCGCTCGGAGATCTCCCCGCCGCGCGGCCGCTCGTCGTCGACGAGGCGTACTTCGAGTACGCGGGCGAGACGGCCGCCGACCGCCTCGACGAGGGTGTGGTCGTCCTGCGCACGTTCTCGAAGGCGTTCGGCCTCGCCGGCGCCCGCGTGGGCTACGCCCTCGCCGACGCGCAGACGGCCGCCGAGCTCAGCCGCCGCCAGTCGCCGGCGCCGATCTCGACGCTCTCGACCGCGCTCGCCGTCGCCGCGCTCGCCTCTCCGCCGGACGTGTCCGCGCAAGTCGAGGAGCGGGAGCGGCTCGCGCGGGCGCTGCGGGCGCTCGGGCTCGAGCCGCTCCCCTCGCACGCGAACTTCCTCTTCGTGCCGGTCGACGACCCGGTCGCTCTGGGCGAGGCGCTGCTCCGCTCGGGGCTCGTCGTCCGCGTCTTCCCGGACGGCATCCGAGCCTCCGTCCGCGATCCCGAGGATGACGACCGGCTCGTCGAGGGACTCGCGCGCGCCCTCGACCGCCCGGCGCCCGTGGCGGCGACGGGCGGCCGGCGCGTTCGCCACGTCCGCTCGACCGCCGAGACCCGCGTGCGGGTCCGGCTCGCCCTCGACGGAGCGAGCCGGGTGCGGGTCGAGACCGGCGCCGGGCTCTACGACCACTTCCTCGAGCAGCTCGCCTTCCATGCCGGCTTCGACCTCGTGCTCGAGGCGGCCGGCGACCTCGAGACCGGCGAGCACCACACGGCCGAGGACGCCGCGCTCGCACTCGGGGAGGCGCTCGACCGCGCCCTCGGCCACCGCCGCGGGATCGCCCGCTTCGGCGACGCCGTCGTGCCGATGGACGACGCGCTCGCCCGCGCGGCCGTCGACCTGGGCGGCCGCCCCGCCACCGAGCTCGACTTGGCGCTCGATCCGGGCCTCGCCGGGCACGTCCTCGGGAGCCTCGCCCAGGCAGCGCGCGCGGGGCTGCACGTCGAGGCGACGGGGCGGGACGCCCACCACGTCGCCGAGGCGGCGTTCAAGGCCGTCGGGCGCGCGCTGCGGACCGCGACGCGCGCCGAGGGCGCAGGCATCCCGTCCACGAAGGGCCTCCTGTGAAGGTCGCCGTCTGCGAGTACGGCGCCGGCAACGTGCGCTCTGTCCTCCTGGCGTTGGGGCGCCTGGGAGCGGACGCCCGCGCGACCGGCGAACCCGACGACGTGGCTCGCGCCGACCTGGCCGTCCTCCCGGGCGTCGGGTCGGCGCGCACCGCCCGGGACGGGCTGGCCGCACGCGGGGTCGACGAGGCGCTGCGCGAGCGGGCGGCCGGCGGCAAGCCGACGCTCGGCATCTGCCTCGGGCTTCAGCTCGCGCTCGAGTCGTCGGAGGAGGACGGCGGCGTCGCGGGGCTCGGCCTCCTGCCCGGGCGCGCGGTGCGGCTGCGCGGCGAGCGTGTCCCGCGCATCGGCTGGGCGCGCGTCGAGCCGGACGGCGAGGAGTTCTGGTTCGCCCACTCCTACGCCGCCGAGACGCCCGCGGCGACGGGAACGTCGGAGGGCGTCGTCGCCGTGGCCGAGGCCGGGAGCTTCCTCGGCGTCCAGTTCCATCCCGAGAAGAGCGGCCTCGCGGGCGCCCGCTTCCTGGAGCGATGCCTCTCCCGCGCCTGATCCCCTGCCTCGACGTGGCCGGCGGGCGCGTCGTCAAGGGCGTCCGCTTCCGCGGGCTGCGCGACGCGGGCGACGCAGTCGAGCTCGGCGAGGCGTACTCGGAGGCGGGCGCGGACGAGCTCGTGTTCCTCGACGTCGCGGCGACCGTCGAGCGTCGCGCGACGCTCGTCGAGCTCGTTCGTCGCGTCGCCGAGCGGGTGGCGATCCCGTTCACCGTCGGCGGCGGGGTGCGCCGGGTGGCAGACGCGGAGGCGCTGCTCGAGGCGGGCGCCGACAAGGTGTCCGTCAACTCGGCGGCGCTCGCCCGCCCCGCTCTCCTCACCGAGCTTGCGGAGCGCCTCGGCTCGCAGGCGGTCGTGCTGGCGATCGACGCGACCGGCGGCGCCGTCCGCTCGCACGCGGGCGGGCGGGCGACCGGCCGCCGCGCCGCCGAGTGGGCCCGTGAGGGCGAGGAGCGCGGAGCCGGCGAGGTTCTCCTCACCTCCATCGACGCCGACGGCACCCGCGACGGCTACGACCTCGCCCTCACCGGCGACGTGGCCCGGGCGGTGTCCGTCCCCGTGATCGCGTCGGGCGGCGCGGGCTCGGCCGAGCACGTGGCCGCGGCCCTCGGCGTGGCCCAGGCGGCGCTCCTCGCCTCGATCCTCCACGAGAACCCGACGCGCCTCGTCACGCTCCGCGCCGAGCTGCGCGCGCTGGGTGTCCCGCTCCGCGATGCGGCCTGACGGCGACCTGCGCGCGGCGGTCGTGCAGGACGCGGCGAGCGGCCGCGTGCTCATGCTCGCGTGGATGGACGACGAGGCGCTCGCGCGCACCCGCGAGACCGGCGAGGCGCACTTCTACAGCCGCTCGCGCGGGCGCCTCTGGCGGAAGGGCGAGACCTCCGGGAACACGCTCGCCGTCGAGGAGCTGCGCGACGACTGCGACGGCGACGCGCTGCTCGTGCGGGTGAGGCCGAACGGCCCGGCCTGCCACACCGGCTCCGTCTCCTGCTTCGCGCCGTGGCTCTGGCGCCGCGTCCGCGAGCGCGCCGAGTCGCTGCCGGAAGGCTCCTACGTCGCGGACCTCCTGCGCGGCGGGCCGGCCGCGTGCGCGCAGAAGCTCGGCGAGGAGGGCGTCGAGGCGGCGCTCGCGGTCGCAGCCGAGGACGACGGCCGGGTCGTCTCCGAGGTCGCCGACCTCTGGTTCGCCTCCTACGTCGCACTGGCCGCGCGCGGGCTCGACCCGGCCGCGGTCGAGGAGGAGCTGGCCCGGCGGGCCCGCTGACCGGGTCGCGGCGCGCCCTCACTCGACGTCGGCGACCGTGTCGAACTCCTCCTCGTCCGGCTCGCCGACGTTGCCGACGGCGTCGGTCCCGGTGACGCGCGCCAGGTAGAGCGTCCGCGGCGCCAGCTCGTCGAAGGTCGCCGGGCTCTCGCAGTCCTCCCGCGTCTCGACGAGCCGAGGCTCGCCCTCCTGCCCTTCGGGCGGGCGCTCGAGCAGCGCGCACTCGACGGTGACGCCGTCCTCGCCCGGCGTGAAGGCGACCTCGACCTCGAGGCCGTTCGTGAACGTCACGGCGTCGATCGTCACCTCCGGCCCGGTCGCGTCCACCGTCCAGCGGTAGCTGGCGGGCGGCCCCGCCGTGTCGTCCGCGTCGAAGCCGCGCACCTCGAAGACGTGCTCGCCCTCCTCGACCTCGAAGGCGACAAGCGTCGGGCAGCTCTCGGCGTCGCCGCCGTCGAGCGTGCACTCGAGCCGCACCGCGTCCGGCGCCTCGATTGCGAAGGTCGCCGTGGTCTCGCTCGTCAGCTCGGCGGGGCCGTCGACGATCACGGCCTCGGGGCCCTCGCCTCGCTCGATCGTCCAGTCGTGCACCGCCTCCTCGCCGACGTTGCCGGCTAGGTCCACGGCGCGCACGGCGAACCTGTGACCGCCGAACTCCAGCGGCCCGGGCACGTTCTGCGGGCTGACGCACGCCTCGAAGGCGCCGTCGTCCAGCCGACACTCGAACGTCCGCACGCGCTCGTCGGCCTCGAACGCGAAGCTGGCGCTCCGCTCCTCGGTGGGATCCTCCGGCGCCTCGGTGAAGCTCACCGCCGGCGCGGTCGTGTCGGCGGGCGGCGGGCCGTCGTCGCCGTCACGGGCGAGCAGCGCGACCGCGACGCCGCCCGCGACGAGAAGCAGCGCCCCCGCGACGAGGGCCGCCACCCAGGCAGGGCGCGGCCCGCCCCGCCCGGGCCCGCCGAGCGTGCTGCGGAGGATGGCGAGGTTGTGCCGAGTCACCTCGGCGCCCGCTTCGTCGCCGATCTGCTCCCGGATGCGCAACGCCTCGCTCAGCTCGCGGTTCGCGGCGGCCGCGTCCTCGGCGCCGAGGAGGAGCGTGCCGAGCTCGTGGCGGGCCCACGCGATCGCCGGCGCGTCCCCGACCGCGCGCGCGGCGCGCAACGCGATCCGGAGGCTCTGGACGAGCGTTACCCAGCGCAGGGCCAGCGCTGCGAGCGCCGCGAGGGCCCGCGCAAGGCGCAGCGCCTCGCGATGGCGGCCTTCGCGGTCGAGGCGCTCGAGCGCGCCGATGAGGACCTCGACCTCTTTGAGCAGGATCTTGCGGTCGAGAACGCGCCCCTGCGCCAGCGCCGTGAAGAGCTCGAGGGCGCGCTCGACCCGCCCGGTGACGCCCGCCGCCTCGCCGACCGCCTCCTCGATGCCCGCGGCAGCGTCGGGCTCGGACGGCTGGGCGAGCGCCATCCGCAGCGGCGTCGCGTCCGTCGCCGCGGCGGGATCGAAGACCGCCCGCGTCCCGGCCGGCGAGCCGACCTCGAGGACGAAGCGGCCGACCTGAACCTGCCCGGTGACCTCGCCGCCGACCCGCACGGCTACGGCTCCCCCGGCTGGAGTCCCGCCGCCCGCAACCGTTTCGCGATCGCCACGACCTCGCCCTGGAGATCCGTGAGCGCCGTCTCGTCTCTCGCGAAGGCGTCCGCGGTCGCCGCCGCACGCTCGCCCAGCGTGCTGGCGCGGTACGTCGACTTCCTCCACGCGGCGACCTTCTCGACGAGCGCGGCGAGCTGCTCGTCCGAGGCGCGCCGCCGTGGCCTGGTCGCGGGTCGCGTCAGCAGCGAGCCGAGATGGTTGGCGGCGGCCACCCTCGCCCCCATGTCCCGCACGGCCGAGCTCGGCCGCTCGCAGAAGCGCAACAGGATCGTCTTGATGATCGAGGTGTGGTCGTAGACGACATGCGACACGCCGGGCTCGACGAACGGCGAGACGACGAGCGCCGGCACGCGGACGCCGTAGCGGCGCATCGAGGGCCGGTCGTCCGCCGGCTTCAACGGGCGAGGATCGACGTGGTCGTAGAAACCGCCGTGCTCGTCGTAGGTGATGACGAGCAGCAACTTCTTCCACGCAGACGAGCGCATCAGAGCCGTGAGGAGCGTCAGCACGAGCTCCTGGCCCGCCATCATGGGGGAGGGCGGATGGTCGTCGTTCGATCCGGGCGGGCCGAAGAGCCGGAAGTCGACGAAGTTGGGGTCGATCCAGGAGACGGCGGGCAGCCTGCCTTCGCGCGCGTCGTCGAGGAACGTCTGGCGCTCGAAGAGCGTCTCGCGGTTGAAGTACGCGAACTCGTCGTCGTGTCCCAGCCGGTAGCGCTCGTCGACGGCACGCAGCGTGCCCGGGTCGTGCGAGTACCAGCGCCACGGGACGCCCGAGGCGTCGAGCTTCCGCACGAACGCCTCGAGGTCGTAGATCGGCGGTCGCCGGTTCGCCGTTGTCCCTTCCGACTCACCGGCCGCCGCATAGAGGCGGTTCGGCCACGTCGGGCCCGGCACCGAGCTGAACCAGCGGTCGCAGACCTGGAACGAGCGGGCGAGAAAGTCGTAGACCGGGACGTCGTCGGCGCGGAGGTACGAGAGGACGAGCGTCGGGTCGAACCTGAACCCGGGCGGCGGCGGATCGTCCTCGGAGGCCCGCTCGAACGCCCTGACGTAGTTCGTCAGGAAGCCCGCCATGCCGCCCGAGATCTGCTCGCGCACGTCGCCCGGCCCGTGACCGGGATCCAGCACCTTGAGATCGATCTTCCGCCGGCCGAGCGGGCGCACCCGGTGGAACTTGCCGCTCGCGTCCTCGTTCCCCATCGTCGCCTCGAGGCCGTCCACGTCGGGCAGGACGTCGTCGAGCTTCAGGTAGCCGAGCACGTGGTCGAAGGAGCGGTTCTCCATCATGAGGACGACCACGTGATCGATCTTGGCGAGGTTCCGCCGTGCAGCTTCCTCCGAGACCACAGAGGTCATCGCTCCTCCTTCCCGAGCGTCGCACGGAACGGTAACCAGTCGAGCGCGTGCCGGCATGACGCGGCGCGAGCCGATCGTGGGCTGGCAGCTGGCGCAGCCGGCGCCGGCGCCGACGGCGGCGGCTACGGCGATGCCTCCTGAATCGAGCAGCGGCTCGACGAGCCCCAGGTCCGCTGCGGGCACCCTTCGCCGCCGGGTGGCCGACGGGCGCGACCGCGCGGCACGCTGCCCTTCACGAAGAAACCCGCCGTTAGCAGCGGGTTCCGGAGGTGGGCGGTACTGGGCTCGAACCAGTGACCCCCAGCTTGTCGAGCTGGTGCTCTCCCAACTGAGCTAACCGCCCGGGTCGCGGGTCAGTCTAGCGCACGAAGTCGCCGCGCCTCAGGTAGCGCATGGGGTTCACGAGCTTGCCGCGCTCCCACATCTGGAAGTGCAGGTGGACGCCCGAGCACGAGCCCGTGCACCCGGCCGTAGCGATGCGCTGGCCGGCGGTGACGCGCTCGCCGGGCTTCACGCGCGCACCCGCGAGGTGGGCGTACATCGAGACGATCCCGCCCTGGTGGCGGATCTTGACGACGAGGCCGAAGCCGGAGTAGTTCGCCATCCAGCCGACCTTCGTGACGACGCCCGACTGGGCGGCGCGGACCCGCGTCTCGTACCAGCCCTCGATGTCGATCCCCTGGTGCATGCGGCCCCAGCGGTAGCCGAACGGGGACCCGAACGGGCCGTCCAGGGGGATGCGCCAGGTGCGCTCCCGATGGGAGTCGGAGGGGGACTCGTGGTACCCGGCCCACGCGGCGGGAGCGAGCGCCAGGCAACAAAAAAGGCCCAGTAGCAGGGCCTTGACCGAAAACACGGGGCGGAACCCTAGCAGAAGCGCTCAGAAGATCTCGGGAGTCCAGGGCGCGCGCTCGGTCCGGAAGAGCGCGTCGGCGCGCTCGACGGCGCCCGCCGTCAGCTCCTTCACGCGGCCGGCGCGCGCGAGCTGGCCGACCGTGAACCCGCCCAGGAAGGCGGAGCCGAGCGCGTCGACGTCCAGCCGCAGGTCGGCAGGAGCCGTCGTCTTGGAGCCGTCCAGCGTGAAGCGGGCGTCGTTCCACGGGCAGAACCCGTCGCCGACCGCGAGGACGAGGTCGCCCTCGGCCGCGTACGAGCGCGCGGCGAGCGCGGCGCCGACGTCCACGAGCCGCACCCAGACGCCGTCGCCGACGCGGAAGCCGAGCCGGGGTACGTCTTCGACGAGCAGGAGCAACGGGTGGTCGAGGGGTAGGAGGCTCGCCTTGACGCGGTCCATCCAGTCGACGTCGAGGAGGAAGCGCCAGACCGCCGCCGTCGCGGCCGGGCTCGCCCCGACGGCCTCGATCACGTGCGTGACGCCGGCCGAGACGCCGTCCTCGAAGCCGAAGTTGACGCGATAGAGCGCATAGGCCTCCGGCCGCCCGTCCACCTCGAGCACCGTGCACGCCTTCTCCCCTCCGCCGAAGCGGCGCCACTCGGGATCCACGAGCAGGCGCGCCCGCCACCACTCGCGCGAGCGGGAGAACATTCCCGGCGTCTCGGCGGCGACCCGGTCGTAGACGGCCTGCAGGGGGCCGAGCGCCTCGTCGAGCGGGACGAGACGCGCCTCGCCGCTCCACTCGAGCGGCCGCGCGTACGCGGCATGCGCCCGCTGGATGTCGACGTCTCCGGTGAGCGACGCCAGCCCGTAGCCGAAGCGGCCGTAGATGCCGCCCTCGGAGGCCCAGAGCACGGCGAGCGGCTCGCCCCGCTCGTGCACGGCGTCGAGCTGCGCGCGCATCAGCTCGCGCATCACGCCCCGGCGCCGGTGCGTCGGCAGGACGCCGACCACCGTCACGCCGGCCGCCGGCACGGGACCGCCCGGGATCGTGAGGTCGAACCCGAATGCACCGGCGCCGCCGACGATCACGTCGCCCTCGAGCGCGGCGAGCGTCCGCCCCTCCGGCAGCACGCTCGTGACGTTCTGCCAGCGCTCGGCGGCGAGCGGCCCCGCCGAGCCGAAGTAGTGGCCGATCGGAGCGAGGGCCCGGAGGACGTCGTCGCCCTCTGCGACCCGGATCTCGACCGTCACACCTTCTCCAGCGGCGCGTACTCGAGCATCAGCCGGCGCTCGGCGCCGTCCTGCGCGAAGCGGACGGTGACGGTGCCGTCGCCGCCCATCCCGACGACGACGCCCTCGCCGAGCGTCGAGTGGCGGACGCTGTCGCCGGTGGCCAGGCTCGGCGCGGGCCCGCTCGGCGCGAGGGAGGCGCGCGGGGCGCCGTAGCCCGACCACGACGTAGGGCGCAGCCGCTCTCGCTCGATCTCGTCCTCGGGCAGCTCCTCGAGGAAGCGGCTCGGGCTCCGGTAGTCGCGCCCGCCCCAGAGCGAGCGCGACGCCGCGTGCACGAGGACGAGCCGCTCCTGCGCGCGGGTGAGCCCGACGTAGGCGAGCCGCCGCTCCTCCTCGACGCCCTGCTCCTCGACCGAGCGCGCGTGCGGGAAGACGCCCTCCTCCATGCCGACGAGGAAGACGGCGCGGAACTCGAGCCCCTTGGCGTTGTGAAGCGTCATGAGCGTGACCCGGCTCGACTCCTCTTCGAGAGCGTCCTGGTCGGAGAAGAGCGAGATCTGCTGGAGGAACTCGGAGAGGCTCGGCTCGGGCGCGGACTCCTGGTACTCGCGGGTGACGCCGACGAGCTCCATGAGGTTCTCCTCGCGGCCCTGCGCCTCGACCGTGCGCTCCGCGCGGAGGGACTCGAGGTAGCCGCTGCGCTCGAGCACGTCCTCCAGGAGCTCCGGCACGGGCTTCTCGAGGGCGCCGGCCATCAGCGACTGCATGAGCGTGTGGAAGCGCTGCACGGCCTTGAGCGGCGCCGCGCCGACGCCTGCCTCGTCGGCACGGCCGAAGGCCTCGAAGAGCGAGATTGCCTGGGCGTCGGCGAAGGCCTGGATGCGCGCGATGGACGCGTCGCCGATCCCGCGCCGCGGCCGGTTGGCGATGCGGGAGAGGGAGACGCCGTCGAAGGGATTGTCGATCACCTGGAGGTAGGCGACGGCGTCCTTGATCTCGGCGCGCTCGTAGAAGCGCGGGCCGCCGATCACCTGGTAGGGGATCTCCTGGCGGACGAGCACGTCCTCGAGCACGCGCGACTGCGCGTTCGTGCGGTAGAAGACGGCGATCTCGGCGCCCGCGAGCCCCCCGTCCACGAGCGCGGCGATCTCAGCGGCCACGTAGCGCGCCTCCGAGTGCTCGTCCTCGACCTCGACGACCTGCACCGGGTCGCCCTCGCCCAGCTCGCTGAAGAGGTTCTTCGGCTTGCGCTCGCGGTTGTTGGCGATCACGGCGTTCGCGGCGCGCAGGACGGCGTTCGTCGAGCGGTAGTTCTGCTCGAGCGCGATCGTCTGCGCGCCGCCGAAGTCGCGCTCGAACTCGAGGATGTTGCGGATGTCGGCGCCGCGGAAGGCGTAGATGGACTGGTCCGGGTCGCCGACCGCGAACACGTTGCCGTGCTTGCCGGCGAGGAGCTGGAGGAGCCGGTACTGCGCGTGGTTCGTGTCCTGGTACTCGTCCACGAGGACGTAGCGGAACGCCTTCTGCCAGCGCTCCCGCGCTTCCGGGAAGCGCTCCAGGATCTCGACCGTCTGCATGATCAGGTCGTCGAAGTCCATCGCGTTCGAGGCGTGGAGTCGCCGCTGGTAGCGCTCGTAGACGGCGGCGACGGTCTGCTCGTAGAAGGAGCCGACCCGGTTGGCGTACTCGTCGGGGCCGACGAGCTGGTTCTTCGCGTTCGAGATCTGCGCGTGGATGCCGCGCGGGACGAAGCGCTTCGGGTCCCAGCCCTCCTCCTCGACGATCGCCTTGACGACCCGCACCTGGTCGGCCTGGTCGTAGATCGTGAAGTTCGACTTGTAGGCGAGACGCGGAGCCTCGCGGCGGAGGATGCGGCCGCAGGCGGCGTGGAAGGTCATCACCCACATGCGGTGCGCGACGTCGCCGAGCACGTCCTCGAGGCGACGCTTCATCTCCCCCGCCGCCTTGTTCGTGAACGTGATCGCGAGGATCTCGTTCGGCTTCACGCCGCAGGCGGCGACCAGGTGGGCGATGCGGTACGTGAGCACACGCGTCTTCCCCGAGCCGGCGCCGGCGACGACGAGGACGGGGCCTTCAGTCGCGAGGACGGCCTCGCGCTGAGCGGGGTTCAGCTCGGCGAGGTACTGCTCGGGCGAGATCGCGGTCACGGCCTTCGATCCTAGCGAGCCGCCCACGCCGCGTTCGCGCCGCGTTACGGGCTCATTACGGGCGCGACGTGTGCCGGACGTGGCCGGGTCATGGCCGCTCGGGACGCGTCAGGTGCCTGGCACCGGACGGGTCTCCGCCGGTCAAGCCGCATTGGGCAGGTCACGGCCGTTTGCAGGTAATTCCCGATGCAGACACGTCTTCCGTGGCCACGGCAGGAGCCTGGCACCGGACGTGGCCGCCGGGGACGCGCTCAGAAGTAGAGCTGGCGCCAGGCCGCCCACCAGTCGTCGGCGCGGGAGACGACCGTGCGGCCGTCGACGATCTCGACGCCCTGGCGGTGGCGGTAGCGCTCGACGAAGCCCGCGTCGGCGAAGTCGGCCTCGATCTCGCACGGCTTGCCGGGATCGTAGGGCTGGACGCGGTCGCGCTTCTCGACGGCCTCCTTCGCCGCCGCCTCGATGAGCTCCCGCGCCCGCACGGGCGGCAGGTGGCGCGCGCTCGCGCGGCCGAGGCCCTGCTTGACGGCGACAGTGAGGAGCTCGGGGCCGAGGAGCTCGGTGGCCTCGCCGCAGACGACGTCGTCGCCGGTGACGAGGACGACGGGGCAGCTCCACGTCCCACAGAGGGCGGCGTTGATCCCCGTCTCGCCCACGGAGACGCCGTTGAAGCGCAGGTCGTGGTACTCGCGCCCCGAGATGGTGTGGCTCATGACGCCGAGCGGCGTGCCGGCCTTGGCGTGCATGGCGACGAAGAGCGCGGCGTCGCAGCCCTGCTCGAGGACCTCCGTGTACTCCGTCCACTCGTTCTGGACGACCCACTCGCAGTCGGGGTCGAGGAGCTCGGGCACGAGGCTGTTGAAGTCCCAGCCCTTGCCGGCCCCGTGGCAGTCCATGACGACGATCTCGGTCGCGCCTGCCGCCTTCGCCCCGCGTACGGCGGCGTTGATCTCCTCCGTGTAGAGCTTCCGCGCTTCCTCGTAGAGGGGCTCGCCACCGCTCACCTGCTCCCACTTCGCGACGCCGGACACGCCCTCCATGTCGCTGACGACGAAGACGCGCACGCTCAGCCCCCGACGCGCTCGTCCAGGGCCGCCTCGACCCACGCCGCGGCCTCGCTGAGCGCGGTCGCGTCCGCCGACTTGAGCACGACCTCGACCTGCGGCCCGGTGTCGAAGAAGGACGGATAGCTCCCCACCGACACCGCCGGATGGCGCCGCGTCGCCTCCTCGAGCACCGTCACGATCTGCCCCTCGCCTGTCCGATACCGGCGGCGCCAGGCGCCGATCGGAGCGCCGCGGAACCGGTCGGCGAGCGTCTCGAACATCGCCTCCATCTCGCTGGGGAGACCCGGCAGGACGTGGACGTTGCCGAGGACGAAGCCGGGCGCGCCGCCGAGCGGGTTCTCGAGCGGGACGGCGCCGCGCGGCAGCTTCGCCCACCGGGCGGCGTAGTCGCCGAGCCCGCGCCGCGAGAAGCGCTCCCGCAGCCGCCCTGCCAGCTCGGGAACCTCCTCGCAGCGAGCGTCGAAGGCTTCCGCGACGGCCTCGCGCGTGAGGTCGTCCGGGGTGCCGCCGAGGCCGCCCGTGACGATGACGACGCCGACTCGGTCCATCTCCGCCCGCAGGACCGCGGCGATGTCGTCGACCGAGTCGCGCACGGCGGCGAGCAGCCGCACCTCGAGTCCCAACTCGCTGAGCCGGCGCGCGAGCCAGGACGCGTTCGTGTTCTCGACGTCCCCGGAGACGATCTCGTCCCCGACCGTCAACACGACCGCGGTCGCGGGCCGTCCCGTCATGGCGGCGAGTATAGGGCCGCGTTCACGACGCGCACGACCGGGACGGCCCCCGTCCAGTCGACGACCGTGACGCCGCCCGCCGCGACGTCGAGCCGGAAGAACGCCGTTTCGGCGGTGCCGAGTACGTCGGCCAGCGCGACGCGCACGACACCGCCGTGGGTGACGATCGCGACCGCCTCGCCCTCGTGATCGCTGCGGATCGAGGCGAGGGCCGGGAGGACGCGACCGCGCAGCTCGGCGAGGCTCTCACCGCCCGGAAAGCGAGCCGTGGCCGGCTCTTCCATCCAGAGGCGGTAGGTCTCCGGGTGCCGTGCCGCGATGTCGTCGTAGGCCATGCCCTCGAGCTCTCCGAACGACAGCTCTCGCAGGTCTGCGCGCGCGACGGGCTGCAGCCCCTGCGCCGCGGCGATCACATGGGCGGTATCGAGCGCGCGCCGGAGCGGGCTGGTGTAGACCGCCGCGAGGTGGAGGTCGCGGAGCGCCTCGCCGAGGCCCGCAGCCTGCCGGACGCCCACGGCCGAGAGCGGCACGTCGAGGCTGCCGTAGCAGCGTCCGCGCATCTCCTCGTCCGCCTCTGCGTGGCGGACGAGCACGAGCCGTGTGGCAGCTCCCCGTTCCGGCAGCGAGAGCATCAGCGTGTCGCGGCGGCGGCGACGAGCGCGAGCGTCGTCGCGAGCTCGACGCCGGCGCCGAGGACGTCCCCGGTGGCCCCGCCGAGTCGCCCCCGCGCGACGAAGCCGCAGGCGAGGACCGCGACGGCCGCCGCGGCGGCGAGGACGAGGCCGCGGAGGCCCAGCGCGGCGACCGCGACGACCACGCCCAGGGCGAGGCCCGACGCGAGCCCGAGCCGGTGGGCGCCCCCCGCCAGGCTCGAGCCGATTCCCTCGCCCGCTCGGGCGTCCGGAAGCGTCCACGCGAGCGCGAGCGGCGCCGCCCGCCCCAGCGCGAAGGCCCCAACGGCCGCGAGGAGCGCATCCGGGCCGGCGAGCACCGCAGCGAGCGCGGCGGTCTTCACGAGCAGGTCGAGGCCGAGCGCGACCGCTCCGAAGGCGCCGATCTGCGGCTCGCGCATGATCGCGAGCGCCCGCTCCCTCGTCGGCGCGCCGAGCCCGTCGGCGGCGTCGGCGAGCGCGTCGAGGTGGATGGCGCCGGTGAGGACCGCCTCGACGGCGGCGGCGAGCGCGGCGGCGAGGAGCACGCCCAGGCGCGAGTCCAGCGCGACCGCGACGGCGCCCACGGCCGCTCCGATCCCTGCGCCGACGAGCGGGAAGAGGACCGCCCCGCGGGCGATGTCCTCCGCGCCCACCCCAACACGTCTGCCGAGCGGCACGCGGGTGAGGAAGGCGAGCGCCGCCGCCGCGGCGCGCAGCCCTCTACTTCCCTGCATCGGTGACGCCGGCCGCTTCGAAGGTCGCCATGTCTGCGAGGATCGCGAGCGCGCCGTGCAGAAGCGGCAGCGCCAGCGCGGCGCCGGTCCCCTCCCCGAGGCGGAGGCCGAGGTCGAGGAGCGGCCGGAGCCCGAGCTCCGAGAGGACGAGCGCGTGGCCTGGCTCCGGCGAGCGGTGGGCGGCGACCATCCGGCCAGCACCGTCCGGGGCGAGGCGCACGGCGACGAGTGCGGCGGCGCCCGTGACGAAGCCGTCGAGGAGCACGACGGCGCGCTCGGCCGCGGCACCGAGGCATACGCCGACCAGGAAGGCGATCTCGTACCCGCCGAGGGCCGCGAGCACCCCGACCGGGTCGGCCGGGTCGGCGTCGTTGGCAGCGAGCGCGCGGACGACGACCTCCACCTTCCGCGCGAGGCCCTCGTCGTCGACCCCCGTCCCACGCCCGCAGACCGCCGTAGGCTCGGCGGGCAGGAGCGCGGCGCAGAGCGCCGACGCCGCCGTCGTGTTCCCGATCCCCATGTCGCCGACCGCGACGATCCCGGTCCCGTCGCGGACGACCTCCTCCGCGAGCTCGGCGCCG
>JAICGP010000031.1 GCA_025923055.1 Thermoleophilia bacterium | reverse complement strand
CTCGCGCGCGAGGCGCTCGTTCGAGTCCGGGTGGTCGGCGGGCACGAGCCGCTCGTCGCTCCACCACACGCGCCACGAGCTCCACTCGAGCTCCTCGAGGGCGAGGCGCTCGTAGACGGCCCTCGGCGTCGAGCCCCCGGTCAGCGCGATCCGAAAGGGGCGCGCCGAGCGCGCGCGCTCGGCGATCCAGCCCGCGCCGAGCTCGGCTAGGTCGTCCGCGACGAGAAGCTGCGTACGGCCTCCTCGTAGACGGGGTCGCGGCCGAAGACCTCGAGCTGGTCGGAGAGGAGGTCGCTGGGCGTCTTCGGCAGGAGCTGCTCGGGACCGACCTCCCGGCCGTCCACGGCGACGAGCTCGGTCTCGCCGGCGGGCTCGTGCTCCAGCGCGATCTCCCGCCCGAGCCGCGCGCCGAGCCAGGCGCGGAGGAGAAGCGCCTCCGCCTCCGGGCCGGCGACCCGCAGCACGCTCGCGCCGGCGACGTCCGGCCAGAGCGCCGCGACCCCGGCGCGCCACGGCTCCGTCCTCGCCCAGGCGATGTCGGAGACCGCGATCCGCTCGAAGAGCTCCGGCAGACGGCCGAGGCCGGCGCCCGCCTCCGTCCACTCGCGCGAGTCGACGACGAGCCGGTCCGCGACGCCGACGAGCTGGTCGAGCTCCGTCGCGTCGAAGGGAAGCGGGCCGCGCCAGCGCAGGAAGACGGGCAGGTCCGAGACGAGGAGGGGCGTCACGACGCTGGCCGGCGCCGAGGCGCGCGAGCCGCAGAGGCCCAGCGACACGACCTCGGTGCACACCTCGCGCTGCTCGCCGCCCCGGACGAAGCAGCGGAAGTCCACCTCTCCCTCCAGCCGGTCGGGCCGGTCGTCGGGCCGGGGGAAGAGGAGGATCGTCCGCGACGGATGGCGCTCGGCGAGGCCGGCGAGCGCCCCGGTGGCGGCCTCCACCCAGCGCTCCGGCACCCAGGCGATGTGCGTCATCACGCTCGTCCGCAGGCGCGGCGGCGCGCCCGGCTCGGTGGACGCCTCGCGGAGCCGGGCCAGCTCCCGCTCGATGTCCCGGACGGTCACCGCGCGGCCACCGGCCTAGTGGCGCCGCCAGGAGCGGCCGTCGCGGTGGACGAGCTCGTCGGCGGCGGGCGGGCCCCAGGTCCCGGCCGCGTAGTTGGGGAAGTGGGGACGGTCGCGGCGCCACGGGGCCACCATCGCGTCCACGAGCGCCCACTGCTCCTCGACCTCGTCGGCACGCGTGAAGAGCGTTGCGTCGCCGAGCAGGCAGTCCAGGATGAGGCGCTCGTAGGCCTCCGGCAGCCCCATGCGGAAGGAGCCGCCGTAGAGGAAGTCCATGTGGACGGTGCGGATCGTGATCCCCTGGCCGGGCACCTTCGCGCCCACGGCGAGCGAGACTCCCTCGTCGGGCTGGATGTGGATGAGCAGCACGTTCGGCCGCAGGCCGCCCTCCTCGTCGACCTCGAACGGCGGGTGCGGGGCTCGCTTGAACTGGATCGCGATCGTCGTCTCGCGCTTCGGCAGGCGCTTCCCCGTCCGGATGTAGAACGGCGTGTCCGCCCAGCGCCAGTTGTCGACGAAGAGCTTGGCGGCGACGTAGGTCTCGGTCTGCGAGTCGGGCGCCACCCCCTCCTCCTCACGGTAGCCGGGCACCTCCTCGCCCTCGATGTAGCCGGGGCCGTACTGCCCGCGGACGACGTGCTTCGGGCCCGGCGTGTGGAGCGCGCGCAGCGCCTTCACCTTCTCGTTCCGCACCGACTCGGCGGCGAAGTCGATCGGCGGCTCCATCGCCGTCAGCGCGACGAGCTGGAGAAGGTGGTTCTGGACGACGTCACGGACGGCGCCGGCCGCCTCGTAGAAGGAGGCCCGCCCCTCGATCCCGAGCGACTCGGCGACCGTGATCTGGACGTGGTCGATGAACTGCCGGTTCCAGATCGGCTCGAAGATCCCGTTCGCGAAGCGCAGGACGAGCATGTTCTGGACCGTCTCCTTGCCGAGGTAGTGGTCGATGCGAAAGATCTCGTCCTCGTCGAAGTGCCCGCGGATGAGCTCGTTCAGCTCCTGCGCGCTCGTGAGGTCGCGGCCGAACGGCTTCTCGACGATCAGCCGCGTCCAGCCCTCTGTCGTGCGGCTGCGTCCGAGGGCGACCACGATGTCGTCGAACGCGGACGGCGGCACCGCGAGGTAGTAGACCCGGTTCCCCGCCGTGCCCCGCCGCTCGTCCAGGCCGTTGAGGCACTCGACGAGCGGCTCCTCGCCGCCCTCGACGCCGAAGTCGGCGGTCACGTAGCAGATCGCCTCGGAAAGGCGCTCCCAGACGTCCGTCCGGAACTCGTCGCGGGCATGGTCGAGCACGGTCCGGCGCATCCGCTCGCGGAACTCGTCGACGCCCATCTCCGTGCGGGAGACGCCGACGATGCCGAAGCGCGGCGGCAGGAGCCCGCGCATGGCCAGCGAGTAGAGGGCGGGCATGATCTTCCGCTGGGTGAGGTCGCCCGAGGCCCCGAAGATCGTCAGCGCGCACGGGTCGGGCGGCCGGCGCATCTTGAGGCCGGCTAGGAGCGGGTTCGCCTGCGGGGAGGCAATCTCCGTCACTCGGCTTCCCCGGCCTTCGCGGCCTCGACCGCGTGCCCGCCGAACTGCTGGCGGAGCGCCGCGTTCACCTTGGCGGCGAACGACTCGTCCTGGCGCGACGAGAAGCGCGCGAAGAGCGCCAGCGCGATGGCCGGCGCCGGGACGGCCGCCTCGATCGCCTCGTGCACCGTCCAGCGGCCCTCGCCCGAGTCCTGCACGTAGCCGCGAATCGACTCGAGCCCCGGATCCGCGTCGAAGGCGCGCTCGAGGAGCTCCAGCAGCCAGCCGCGGACGACCGAGCCGTGCTGCCAGAGGGCGGCGACCTGGCGCAGATCGAGGTCGAAGTCGGGAATCCCGTTCAGGAGCTCGAAGCCCTCGGCGTAGGCCTGCATGAGGCCGTACTCGATGCCGTTGTGGACCATCTTCACGAAGTGGCCGGCGCCGGACGGGCCCACGTGCGCGTATCCGTTCTCCGGCGCGAGCGTGGCGAGCGCCTGCTCGACGGCGCGGAAGCCCGCCTCCTCGCCGCCGACCATGACGCAGTAGCCCTCGGCGAGGCCCCAGATGCCGCCCGAGACACCGGCATCGAGGAAGTCGACGCCCTTCGCCTTCGCCTCTCCCGCACGGCGCATCGAGTCGCGGAAGTTCGAGTTGCCGCCGTCCACGAGCGTGTCGCCGTCCTCGAGGAGCGGCAGGAGCGTGCGGAATGCCTTCTCCGTCGGGTCGCCGGCCGGGATCATCAGCCAGACGACGCGGGGTTGCTCCAGCCTGGTGGCCAGCTCGACGAGCGAGTCGGCGGTGCGGTCGGGCGCCGTCCGCGCATACGTCTCGACCTCGTGGCCGCCCTGCCGGAGCCGCTCGGTCATGTTGCCCCCCATGCGTCCCAGGCCCACCATCCCGAGCTTCATACCGCCTCCAGGTCGTCGAGTGTGACGCGCACGATAGGGCGGCCGCGCTCGCGGAGCGCGGCGAGGTCGCCGTCCGCCTGCGCGCCGATCAGCCGCCGGAAGCCGAAGTCCCGCCCCGGGATGGGAACCTCGTCGCCCGGGTCGTCCACGACCTGCACGAAGCGTCCGCTCGGCGGGCCGCCCTTGTGGAGCTGGCCGGTGGAGTGGAGGTAGCGGGGCCCGAGGCCGACCGTGACGACGCAGCCCGTCGCGCGCGCGCGCTCGACGAGCGGCGCCAGCTGGTGCTCGCGGGCCGGGTCGACGAACGCCTGGACGGCGACGTAGTCGCCCTCCACGGCGCCGGCCAGGAGGTCGTCCAGCGTCCCCTCCGGGCCCGTCCCGGTGCCCGGCACCGAGACCTGGCCGGAGAGGACGTCCGTCGTCCGGTCCTTCGCCTCCTGGACGTTCGGCTGGTCGAACGGGTTGATCTCGAGGATCGTCCCGGCGACGGCCACGGCGAACTCCCAGCGGTAGAACTCCGCGCCGAGCTCGGCCGGGGATTCCGCCGCGACGTCGCGCCACTGCCGGTCGGCTCCCTCCGGGGACTCGCCGGGCGCCGGGACGAGGCCCTTGCCGTCCTTGCCGGTCGACTCGGCGACGAGCTGCTCGAGCCAGAGCCCGAAGCCGTTCGCCGCCGGCACGACGAGCTTGTCCCTGCCCTCGAGCCAGGCCTGCCCCAGCGCGAGCCCGAGCTCGAGCCCCGGGTTCCGCTCCGTCCGGCAGGCCTCCTGCATGGCGACGGCGCCCTCCATGAGCGTGTCGAGATCGACGCTCATGAGCGCCGCGGGAAGGAGCCCGAACGGCGACAGCGCCGAGTAGCGCCCGCCGATCGTCGGCTCGCCCCAGACGACGGCCGTGAAGCCGCGTTCCCGGCCGAGCGCCTCGAGCTCCGAGCCGGGGTCCGTGACCGCCGCGAAGTGCCGGCCCTTGCGCCAGAAGTAGTCGAGGTGGCAGCGCGTCTCGAGCGTCGTGCCCGACTTCGACGAGACGAGGAACAGCGTCTCGTCGGGATCGATCCGCGCTTCCAGCGCGCGGATCGCCGCGGGGTGGGTGCTGTCGAGGACGTGGAACGACTCGGCGGCGGCGAAGCGGCGGAAGACCTCGGGCGCCAGGCTCGAGCCGCCCATTCCGAGGAGCACGCAGCTCGAGACGTCGAGCTGCTCGAGGGACGCGAGCCCCTCGCGCATCTGGTCGCGCGGGTACCGCGACGGCTCGTCGAGCCAGCCGAGCCAGCGAGCTTCGTCCGCCCCCGTCCAGAGGGACGCGTCACGCGCCCAGAGCCGCTCGACGAGCTCGGCGGTCTCGACTCGCATCAGTGTCCCGGCCAGCGATAGTCAGGGCATTTCCGGCGGCGCCCGGAACCGCCATGCCGCGTCCTCGGTCGCGCCAATACGCCTGCGTACTCACGCTCCCTGCGTCCTTGCCTGGCGGCCCCGTGCACTCGCCAGAAACGCGAGACCATCACTAGCCGGGACACGGCTCGGTGCTACGCCGGCACGAGCTCGCCGGACTTGGCGCGGATCCCCTCGATCAGCTCGGCGAACGAGTCCGAGAACTTCTCCACTCCCTCGCGCTCCAGCGTCGCCGTGACGTCGTCGTAGTCGACGCCGGCCTCGGCCAGCCGCTCGAGCACTCGCTCGGCCTCGTCGATGCCCTCCTCGAGCGTCAGCGCCACCTCGCCGTGGTCCTGGAAGGCGGCGATCGTCTCGAGAGGCATCGTGTTCACCGTGCCGGGGCCGATCAGCTCCTCGACGTACAGCACGTCGCGATAGTCGGGGTTCTTCGTCGACGTCGAGGCCCAGAGGCACCACTGCGGCGTCGCGCCGGCCGCCGCGAGCCGCTCCCAGCGCTCGCCGGCGAAGATCTCCTCGAACCGCCGGTAGGCGAGCTTCGCGTTGGCGACCGCGAGCTTTCCCTTCAGGTCGTCGTGACCGCCGAGCTCCTCCAGCCGCCGGTCGGCCTCCGTGTCGACGCGGGAGACGAAGAAGCTCGCGACCGACGCGATCGCCGTCGGGTCGCCACCGCCCTCGACGAGCCGCTCGAGGCCCCTGAGGTAGGCCTCGGCCACCTCCGCGTAGCGCTGCAGCGAGAAGATGAGGGTTACGTTGATCGACCGGCCTCTCGCGATCATCTCCTCGATCGCGGGCAGGCCCTCCGCGGTGGCCGGGATCTTCACGTAGAGGTTGGGGCGGTCGATCTCCTCGTGGAGCCGCTGCGCCTCCGCGATCGTGGCCTCGGTGTCGTACGCGAGGGTGGGGTCGACCTCGATGGAGACGTTGCCCCGGAGCCCCCTGCCGCGGTCCCAGACGCCGCGGAGCAGGTCGCAGGCGTCGCCGACGTCCTTGCCGGCGAGCCGGACGAAGAGCTCCTTCGGGTCGCGCTCGTCCGCCAGCTCGTCCCTGAGCTGCTCGTCGTAGGCGTCCCCCGCGGCGAGCGCCTTCTGGAAGATCGTGGGATTCGACGTCACGCCGACGACGGCGTCCTCGGCGATGAGCCGCTCGAGCTCGCCGGAGCGGAGCATGTCGCGCGAGAGGACGTCGCTCCAGACGCTCTGCCCCAGCTCCGACAGCTGATGAAGTCGCGATCCAGCCATGTCCTTGTCCTTCCCGGTCGACAGCGTTTCGCACCCTTACCGTAGCGAGGGCGGCCTTCTCTCAGGAGGCGGGCGAGGACGCCGCGGCCCGCACGACGCGGCGAACTGCGGCGGCGACGTGCTCCGCGTCGATCCCGGCCGCCGCGAGCAGCTCGGCCGGAGTGCCGGACCCCGGCATCCCCTCGACGGCGAGCACGGTCACCGGCGGTCGCTCCTCTGCGTCGGCGAGCGCCGCGAGCACGGCCTCGCCGAGCCCGCCCTCGGGCCAGTGGTCCTCGACGGTGACGACGCAGCCCGTCGCCTCGGCGGCGGCGCGCAGCGTGGCGGCGTCGATCGGCTTCACCGAGTAGCAGTCGATCACGCGCGCCGAGATGCCGTCGCCGGCGAGCGTCTCGGCGGCCGCGAGCGCCTCGCGGACGGTGATGCCGGCCGCGACGATGGTGACGTCGTCCTCCTCGGAGGAGCGCACGACCTTGCTGCCGCCGATCGGGAACTCCTCGTCGGCGTCGTAGAGGACCGGGGTCGCCGCCCGGGTGGTGCGCAGGTAGCGGATCCCGTCGAGCTCCGCCATCGCGGCTACCAGCCGAGCCGTCTGGTTCCCGTCGCACGGATAGAGCACCGTGCTGCCGCCGACGGCGCGCATCATCGCGAGGTCCTCGAGCGCCATCTGCGACGGCCCGTCCTCGCCGATCGAGACGCCGGCGTGGGAGCCGCAGAGAGCGATGTCCGCCCGGCTGACCGCGGCCATGCGGACGAAGTCGTAGGCGCGCGTCAGGAAGGCCGCGAAGGTGGAGGCGAACGGCTTCCAGCCGCGCACCTGCATGCCGACCGCCGCGGCGACCATCTGCTGCTCGGCGATGAACATCTCGAAGTACCGCTCGGGATGCGCCTCGGTGAAGATCTCGGCGTAGGTCGAGTTCGAGACCTCGCCGTCGAGCGAGACGATCGCCCCGTCCGCCGTCCCGGCCGCCGCCAGCGCCTCGCCGTAGGCCTTGCGGGTGGCAACCTCGTCGCCGACGTCGTAGCGCGGCAGCTCGAGCGGCCCGGTCTCGAACACGTGCGGCTCGCCGGGCTCCGGCTCCGCCACGGTGACGGTGAGGTCGCGGACGCCGCCGAGCTCCTCGATCGCCTCCTCGGGGTCGTCCAGCGCCTTGCCGTGCGCGCCGCCCTTGTTCTCGACCGCGGCGACGCCCTTGCCCTTCAGCGTCTTCGCGACGATCGCGACCGGCCGGCCCTCGGCGGCGACCGCCTCGTCGTACGCGGCCGCGATCGCCTCGACGTCGTGCCCGTCGATCGCGAGCGCCCGCCAGCCCGCGGCCTCCGCGCGCCGGACGTAGTAGTCGAGGTCCCAGCCGTGCATCGTCTCGCCCCGCTGGCCGAGACGGTTCACGTCGACGATCGCGACGAGGTTGTCGAGCTCGGCGTCGGCCGCGTGCTCGAACGCCTCGGCCATCGAGCCCTCGGCCATCTCGCTGTCGCCGCAGAGCGCCCAGACACGGTAGGGCAGCCGGTCGAGGCGCTTGCCGGCGAGCGCCAGCCCGACCGCGATCGGCAGCCCCTGCCCCAGGGAGCCGGTGGCGACGTCCACCCAGGGAAGGACCGGCGTCGGATGCCCCTCGAGCCGGCTGCCGAACTTGCGGAAGCTGAGCAGCTCGTCGTCCGTGATCGCCCCGGCCGCCTTGTAGAGCGCGTAGAGAAGCGGCGAGGCGTGGCCCTTCGAGAAGATCAGGTGGTCGTTCGCGGGGTTGTCGGGCCGCTCGAAGTCGTACCGCAGGTATCCGTCCAGGAGGACGGCGATAAGGTCGGCTGCAGACATCGACGAGGTCGGGTGACCCGACTTCGTGACGGCGCTCGCCCGGACCGAGTCGACGCGCAGCTGCTGGCCGAGCTCGCGCCTGCGCTCGTGGTCGCCCATGGGGGCCATCCTACCCGGCGACCTCGAAGCAAACCCGCTCGGCCGGAGGGCGGCATGCCACCATAGGAGCATGGCCGTGCTGACGGCATCCAACCTGCGCAAGGAGCTCTCCGGCGACGTGCTCTTCGAGGGCGTCTCCTTCGGCCTGGAGCGGCGGGACCGCCTCGCCCTGGCCGGGCCGAACGGGGCGGGCAAGACCACGCTCCTGCGCATGATCGTCGGCGAGACGTCCGTCGACGGCGGCGACCTCGCCCTTGCCAAGGGAACACGCGTCGCCCTCCACGACCAGCGGCCGCCCGTCGAGCGCGGCCAGACGCTGCGCGAGTACGTGCTCTCCGGAGCCTCGGACCTCGTCGCGACCGAGCGCGAGCTCCGCCGGCTGGAGGAGGCGATGGCCGGCGGCGCCGCCGACCCGGAGACGCTCGGCGCCTACGCCCGCGCGCAGGCGCGGCTCGAGCATGCGGGCGGCTATGCCTGGCGGGAGCGGGCCGCTTCCGTCGTCCGCGGGCTGGGCTTCCGGGATGGCGACCTCGACCGGGCGCTCAGGACCTTCTCCGGCGGCGAGGTGACGCGCGCCTCGCTCGCCCGCACGCTCGCGGGCGATCCCGACCTGCTCCTCCTCGACGAGCCCACGAACCACCTCGACGTCGCCAGCCTCGAGTGGCTGGAGCGCGAGCTCGCCTCGCTCGACGCCGCCTGCGTGATCGTCGCGCACGACCGCTGGTTCCTCGAGGCCGTCACGAACGCGACGCTCGAGCTCGAGGCCGGCCGGGCCACCTACTTCCCAGGTCCCTGGCACGTCTGGCGGCGCGAGAAGGCCGAGCGCGCCGCCCACGCGCAGAAGACTGCCGACCGGGTCGCGGAGGACATCGCGCGGCTGGAGCGCTTCGTGGCGCGCTTCCGCTACAAGAAGTCGAAGGCAAAGCAGGCGCAGGCGAAGCTCACGCACATCGGGCGCCTCGAGCACGAGCGCGCCGAGGCGGCGGACGAGGCCGCACTCCTCACGAGGCGCTCCCGCGGCCTCGGCTTCGAGTTCGGGGAGCCGAAGCGCAGCGGCCGCGACGTGCTCGTGCTCGAGGGCGCCGAGGTCGCCGCCGGCGACCTCGTCCTCCTGCGCGACGTCTCGCTCGCCATCGAGCGCGGCGAGCACGTCGCCCTCGTCGGGCCGAACGGGAGCGGCAAGACGACGCTCGTCGAGCAGGCGGTCGCAGGCGCCTTCAAGCTCGGCTACGGCGTCGAGGTCGGCTACTTCTCCCAGCACGGCACCGAGCTCGACGAGCGCGGCAGCGTCCTCGACTGCGTCCAGACGATGACCGGCCTGATCCGGCCCGCCGCCCAGCGGCTGCTCGGCCGCTTCCTCTTCTCCGGCTGGGAGACGCACATGAAGCAGGTGCGCGACCTCTCGGGCGGCGAGCGACGGCGCCTCGGCCTGGCGGTGCTCGTCGCCTCCGGCGCGAACTTCCTCGTCCTCGACGAGCCGACGAACCACCTCGACCTGGACTCGCGCGAGGCCCTCGAGGCCGCGCTCGAGGCGTTCCCCGGCACCGTCCTGCTCGTCTCCCACGACCGGGCGCTCCTCGACGCGGTCGCCGAGCGGACGGCGGCGATCGAGGACGGGACGATTCGGCTCTACGACGGCGGCTGGGCCGACCTCGTGCGCGCGCGGGCGGAGCGCGAGGAGGCGACGAGACCCGAGCGGCCCGAGAAGGAGCGCAAGCCGAAGCGCGCGACGAAGCCGCCGCCTGCCGGCGATCCGCTCGCGCAAATCGAGGGTGACATCGAGAGGAAGGAGCGCGAGCTGGCGGAGCTCGAGCAGCGGCTGGCCGCCGACTGGGGCGACGTCGACACGATCGCTGCCCATCGGCGGACACGAGACGAGCTCCAGGAGCTGCTCGCGCGCTGGGAGACGATCCTCGAGGAGGTCGCCGGCCCCTCCTGAGCCGCCGGGCGCCTCAAGCGAGGGCGGCCGCGTGCCGACCTCGAAGGGGTGGCCGCGGCCCGTCTCCTCGTGGGCATCCTCGCACTCGCCGCCGTCGCCCTCTACGTCGGTCCCTACCGGCAGGGGCTGGAGGACGAGGAGGCGCTCGCTCGAGTCGCGAGCGTCATCGCGGGCCGGGACGTCGCCGTCGACTGCCCCGGGACGCTGGCAGCCCTCACGGAGGTGAGCGCCCACGACGGGTCGGTGCGCTTCGGGCCCGACGGCCGCCCCGGCGACGAGGCGAAGCTCTCGAGCCGCACCTGCGCCCGGCTGGAGAGCCTGCTGGCCGGGGAGATCGAGGGCCTCGAGTGCCTGGCCTACGACACGCGCTGCGGTGGGGAGCTCGAGCGCGCCGCGGTTGCGGTGAACGTCCTCAGCCACGAGGCGTGGCACCTCCGCGGCGAGCGGAGCGAGGCGGCGACGCAGTGCTACGCGCTCCAGACGAACGAGGACACGGCCCTCCGCCTCGGCGCGAGCCCGGAGGAGGCACGGGCGATCGCGGCCTTCGTCTTCCGGGAGGTGCAGCCGGCGCTCCCGCCCGACTACCGGACGTCCGCCTGCCGGGAGGGCGGCCCGCTCGACCTGCGCCCGGAGCGGACCGCGTGGCCCTGAGCGGGGAGGCTAGCCCTCCCCGAACGTGGCGATGAGCGCCTCGGCGACGACCCGCATGGGCCGGCCCGAGACCTGGCTCGCCCGCCGGAGCCGCGCGAAGGCGTCGTCCTCTGAGAGGCCCTCGCGCGCCATCAGGAGGCCCTTGGCGCGCTCGACCACCTTGCGCGTGGCGAGGGCCTCCGCGAGCGACTCGGCCTCCTCCCGCAACGCCTGGAGCTCCTTGTGGCGCGCCCGTGCGGCGTGGATGGCCGGGAGCAGGTCGGCCTCGCGGAACGGCTTCACGAGGTAGCCGAAGACGCCGGCCTCGACGGCGCGCGAGACGAGTTCGTCCTGCCCGTACGCCGTCAGGACGACGATGGGGATCGGCCGCTCGGCCATGATGCGCCGCGCCGCCTCGATCCCGTCCAGCTTCGGCATTTTCACGTCGAGGACGGCGAGGTCGGGACGCTCGGAGGCGGCGAGGGCCACGGCCTCCTCCCCGTCGCGCGCCTCCGCGCAGACCTCGAAGCCCGCCCGCTCGAGGATCTCCTTCAGGTCCAGGCGGATGATGGTCTCGTCCTCGGCGACCAGGATCCTCACCGGCCGGCTCGCTTGCGGGCCCCGCGCCGGCACGAAGGCGGCACGACGCCGTCACCCATCGGTCCGTGTTTCCGGAGTAGGCTGGAGCCAAGGGACGGGGAGGTGGGTCTCCCAGACACGCGCGAGTAAACCATCGGCGTCGTCATCCTCGGCAGCGGCGGGGCCGGCGGCTCGCTCAGGCCGCCGGGAACGCGACCTCGGCGCGCAGGCCGCGGTCGGCGGAGAGCGTGAGCTCGCCCTGGAGCTCGTCGCGGACGAGCGCGCGGACGATCGAGAGGCCCGTGCCTTCCCGGCCGGGGCCGCTCCAGCCGCCGTTGTCGGCCACGGTCAGGAGCACGAGCCCGTTGCCGCCGACCAGCTCGACCCTCACCTCGTCGCCGCCGTGCTCGAGCGCGTTGCCGAGGAGCTCGCTGAAGACGAGGGCGAGCGCGGTCGCGCGCCCGCCGTGTAGCGAGACCGGCTCCACCCGGGAGCGCACCGTCTTGCCGCGGCCGAGGCCCTGCACGAGCATGGCGCGGAGCCGCTCGACGAGCTCGCCGAGATCGACGTCGTCGTCGCGACGCTCCGTCAGGACCTCGTGCACCGCCGCGATCGCGAGAATGCGGTTGACGGAGTCGTCGAGCGCCTTCCTCGGCTCGATCGCGTCCGCGCTCGTCGCCTGGAGGCGGAGGAGGGACGCGACGGTCTGCAGGTTGTTCTTGACCCGGTGGTGGATCTCCTGGGCGAGGACGCCGCGCATGACCGCCCGCCCGTGCTCGAGCGCCACCGCGGCCTGGCGGGCGATCGATGCGAGCAGCCGCCGCTCCTCCTCGGTGAAGGGCGTGTCGCGATCGCACACCAGCTCGCCGACGTGCCGTCCCTTCCAGCGGAGGGGGAAGCGCACGGCGTGCGCCCCGGAGCGTCCCTCCGGCCACGCGACCGTCCCGTCCTCGAGAACGAGCGCCGCGCCGGTCGCGTTCACGGTCGCCGTCGTCGTCTTGACGATCGCCTCCAGGGACTCCTCGAGGTAGAGCGACTCCGAGACCGCCTCCGAGATCGCCGCGAGCGCCTCGAGCTCCGCGACGCGGCGCTGCGCGTGGTCGTAGAGCTTCGCGTTCTCGATCGCCTGGGCAACCTGGCCGGCGATCGCCATCAGAAGGTCGATCTCCTCGCTCGTGAACTCGCGGGCCTGTTCGGTGCGTACGTTCAGCGCCCCCTCGAGGCGCTCGCGCGCCAGGATCGGCACCGCGAGGATCGACTGATACTGCTCCTCACGGAGGTTCGGGAAGCGCTTGAAGCGCGGATCGAGGTGCGCGTCCCGCGCGATCATCACGGGCGCGCGCTCGGCGGCGGCCGTCCCGGTGATGCCCTCGCCCGGGCGCATCTTCGGCACCTTCGTCATGTCCTCGACGCGCGTCCCGAACGACGCGCGCAGGACGAGCTCGTCGGCCGCCTCGTCGTAGAGGTAGACGAAGCAGGCGTCGGTCTCGAGCGCCTCGGCGACCTTCCGGGCGATCAGCTCGAAGACCTCGTCGAGATCGAGCGTCGAGTTGACCGCCGCGATCGTCTCGGTCAACAGGCGCAGGTGGCGTGCGGATCGGTCCACGCCGACATTCAAGCACCGGTTTCGCCGCTCCGATAACGAAGTGGTGACCACGTCGGCTCCGCCCGCCGGACGGCCGCCGCGCCTCGTCCTGCGCTTCGCGATCTACAGCGCCCTGGCGCTCAGCCTCGCAGGCGCCGGCATCCTCTACGTCGTCCGCGCTCAGACACTCGACCAGGCTGAGCGCGAGACCGCCGAGCGAGCCCAGCGGGTCGCCATGAGAGTCGCCTCCCAGATCTCGCCGCGCGAGATCGGTCCGGCGCCGACCCGGGAGCGGCGGACGGCGCTGGACGCGAAGTTCGCACACGAGCTCGGCTACGACCTCGTGCTCGTCAAGCTCTGGACGGCGGACGGGATCGTCGCCTATTCGAACGACCACTCACTGATCGGCTCGCGTACCCGGGAGCCGGAGGAGCTCGAGACGGTGATCGCCGGCGAGGCGTCGCGCGAGGTCGAGGAGATCGCCGCCCCGAGCGCCGGTCGGCTCAAGACTCTCGAGAGCTTCGTGCCGATCCGAAAGGGCGAGCGCGTCGTCGCCGGGCTGGAGACGTTCTACGACTACGAGCAGGTCGCCGCGGACGTACGGACGACGATGACCCGGGTGAGCGTCGCCCTCGCACTGACGCTGCTCCTCCTCTACGTCACGCTTCTCCCGATCCTCCGCCAGGTCACCCGCGCGCTCGCCACGCGCAACTCGCATCTTGCCGAGCACGCCGAGGCGCTCACCAAGGCGCTCGACGAGCGCCGCCGGGTGGAGCAGCGCCTCAGCGAAGCGGAGCGGAACTACCGCAGCCTCGTCGAGCAGCTGCCGCTCGCCATGTACATGGACCGCCTCGACGAGACGAGCTCCGCGATCTACATCAGCCCTCAGATCGAGGAGATCCTCGGCTACCCGGTGCTCGACTGGATGAGCGATCCCGAGTTCTTCCCCAAGATCCTCCACCCGGAGGATCGCGAGCGGGTGCTCGAGACGCATCGCCGCAACTACGCCGAGGGCACCTCGTTCACGATCGAGTACCGAGCGATCGCACGCAGCGGCGAGGTCGTCTGGATCCTCGACGAGGTCACCGTCGCACGGGACGAGTCCGGGCGGCCGACGCACGCGCAGGGATTCATGGTCGACGTGACGGCGCGCAAGACGGCGCAGGAGAAGCTGGAGCGGAGCCACGACGAGATGAGGGCGCTGCACGAGACGGCGCTTCTCCTCATGGACGAGCTCGACGCGGAGAAGGTCCTGGAGCGCATCGCCGTCCGTGCGGGCGAGGTGGTCGGCACGGAGGACACCTATGTCTATCTCCGGCAGGGAGACGAGCTCCGTGTCGCGGTCGGCACGGGCACCTTCGCGGCCAACGTCGGCCATACCATCGGCCGCGGCGAGGGCCTCGCCGGGCGCGTCTGGGACTCGGGCCAACCGCTCACGGTGGACGACTACCAGGGCTGGGAGGGACGCCACGCGCGCTACGCGGGCGTCCCGTTCCACGGCGTCGTCGGCGTCCCGCTCCGCTCTCGGGAGGAGGTCGTGGGCGTCCTGGGGGTCGCGTTCACCGACGCCGGTCGCCAGTTCGGCGCGGAGGACATCGCGCTGCTGTCACGCTTCGCGCACCTCGCGTCGCTCGCCCTCGAGAGCGCGCGCCTCTTCTCGGCGGCGCGGGCGGCCGAGCTCCGTTACCGGACGCTCGTCGAGAACCTGCCGCTCGCGACCTACATCCGGCCCGTGGACACGGCGCTGCCGAACCTGTACGTGAGCCCACAGGTGGAGCCGATGCTCGGCTATCCGGCGTCGGAATGGCTCGAGGACGGGGAGCTGCTCACCCGGGTCATCCACCCCGACGATCTCGAGTGGGTGCTCGCGGAGTGCGAGCGGGTGCGCGAGACGGGCGAGCCGCTGCACGCCGAGTACCGCATCCTCACTGCCGACGGCCGCACCGTCTGGGTCCTCGACCACACGCTCCTCGTTCGGGACGACGACGGCACGCCGCTCTGGGTGATGGGCTTCCTCCTCGACGTGAGCGACCGGCGCGAGGCCGAGGAGACGCGCTCCAGGCTCGCCGCGATCGTCGAGTCCTCGGACGACGCGATCATGAGCGCGTCGGTCGACGGCGTCATCACGAGCTGGAACAGCGGCGCCGAGCACATGTTCGGGTACGCCGCGGCAGAGGCGCTCGGGCGCTCCGTGACGATCCTCACGCCGCCCGACCGGGAGGGCGAGTCGCTCGACGTGATCCGCCGGGTGGTGAGCGCGAACGCCGTCGTCCATCTCGAGACGGTCCGCCTGCGCGAGGACGGAACGCCCGTCGACATCGCGTTTACCTACTCGCCGATCCGTGACGCGGCGGGCGGCGTCGTCGGCATCTCGGCGATCGGCCAGGACGTGACCGACCGCAAGCGGGCGGAGGGCGCCATCCGCGAGAGCGAGGCGAAGTTCCGCTCCTTCGTCGAGACCACCGAGGAGTGGGTCTGGGCGAGCGACACCGACAACGTCCACACCTACTCGAACCCCGCCGCCGAGCGAATCCTCGGCTGGAGCCCCGACGAGCTCGTCGGCCGGGACTGGCTGGACTTCGTCGTGCAGGAGGACCGGCCGGAGATCGCCGAGGCGGTCGCCGCGGCGGCCGAGGCCAAGGCCGGCTGGTCGGGCCTCGTGATCCGCTGGCAGGCCCGAGACGGGAGCGTCCGCCACCTCGAGAGCACGGCCACGCCGATCCTCGCCGATAGCGGCGAGCTGCTCGGCTGGAGAGGGACGGATCGGGACGTCACCCACCGGATCCTGGCCGAGGCCGAGCGCGAGCGCCTGCTCGCCCGCGAGCAGGAGGCGCGCGCGGCCGCCGAGGCGGCGCAGCGGGACCTGGCCGCCCAGAACGAGCGCCTGCGCGAGCTCGACCGGCTCAAGGACGAGTTCATCGCCCTCGTCTCCCACGAGCTGCGCACGCCGCTCACCTCGATCCGCGGCTACACGGAGCTCCTCCTCGACGGCGAGGCCGGCGAGCTCGGCGACGACCAGCGCCAGTTCCTCGGCGTCGTGGAGCGCAACGCCCACCGCCTCCTGCACCTCGTCGGCGACCTGCTCTTCCTCGCCCAGGTCGAGGCCGGGAAGCTCGTCCTCGACGTCGGCGCCCTCGACGTCGCCGCGGTGGCCTCGGAGAGCGTCGAGACCGCGCGGCCGCAGGCCGAGGCGAAGGGCATCGCCCTCACGCTCGCGACGAGCTCCGTCCCGCTGCTCGCGGGCGACCGGGCTCGCATCGCCCAGCTCTTCGACAACCTCGTCTCCAACGCGATCAAGTTCACCCCGGAAGGCGGCCGGGTCGACGTCCGCGTTCACACCCACCGCAAGCGCGCCGTGCTCGAGGTGCGCGACAGCGGCATCGGGATTCCGGCCGACGAGCGGGAGCACCTCTTCGAGCGCTTCTATCGCACGTCGACGGCGACCGAGCAGGCGATCCAGGGCACCGGGCTCGGACTGGCGATCTCGAAGGCCATCGCCGAGGCCCACGACGGCCGGATCACCGTCGAGAGCGAGGAGAACGTGGGCACGACCTTCCGCGTCGAGCTGCCGCTGCAGCGCCACGCTGAGGTCGAGGAGCGGGCGACGGTGGCGCTGTGAGCGACGCTCCCGTCGTGCTGGTCGCCGACGACGACCCGGACATCCTCGCGCTCGTGCGCTTCCGGCTCGAGCGCGAGGGCTACGAAGTCCTCGCCGCCGCCGACGGCCAGTCCGCGCTCGACCTCGCGCTCGAGCGGACGCCCGACCTCGCCGTCCTCGACGTGATGATGCCGCGCCTGGACGGCTACGAGCTGACCCGTCGTCTACGCGGCCACGAGCCCACCCGGTCGATGCCGATCATCCTCCTGACGGCGCGGGTGCGAGAGCCCGACGTCGAGTTCGGGACCGCCGCGGGCGCCGACGCCTACGTCACGAAGCCGTTCAGCCCGCAGGCGCTCCGGGAGCGCGTTCGGGCCGCGCTGGGGCACACCCCTACGGCCGGTAGCGGTAGCCGAAGCCCCGGACCGTCTCGATGACGGAGCCGTCGGCGCCGGCCGAGGCGAGCTTCCTGCGCAGGTAGCCGACATAGAGCTTCACCTGGTCGCGGGACGAGGCGAACGGGTCGCCCCAGACGAGCTCGAGGAGCTGGTCGTGCGCGAGGAGTTGGCCCGGATTGCGGACGAACGCGGCCAGGAGCCGAAACTCGAGGGGGGTGAGCGCGACCTCGTTCCCGTGCACGGTGACGCTGCGCTGGGCGAAGTCGACCGTGAGCAGCTCGTCCGCATACGTCTCCTGCGTCCGCTCCCGTGACCCGGCGCGGCGCAGCATCGCCTCGATGCGCGCGAGGAGCTCCTGGCGCCCGAACGGCTTCGTGATGTAGTCGTCCGCGCCGGCCTTCAGCCCCCTGACCTTCTCGAGCTCGGCCGCGCGCGCCGTCAGCATGGCGACGGGGACGTCCGAGAGGTCGCGGATGCGCTCGAGCGTCTCCCAACCGTCGAGCTCCGGCATGGAGACGTCGAGCAGCACCACGTCGGGCGGCGAGGCGTACAGGGCGCGCAGCGCGTCGCGGCCGTTGGCGGCCTCGCCGACCTCGTACCCCTGCCGCTCGAGCAGCTCGCGGACGAGGCCGCGGATGTCCGAGTCGTCGTCGACGACGAGCACGCGACCGCGCTTCATACGGGTTCCATACCAGATCCCGCTGACGAACCGCCTCGTCCCGCCCATAGTGGGAACGTGGCGAGGATCCTCGTCTGCGAGCCGAACTCCGAGGTGCGCGCGCTTCTCGCGCACGTCGTCGCCCGCCTCGGGCACGAGCCCGTCTTCGCCGGAGACGGCGCCGGCGCCGTTCTCCCCGACGACGCCGACGTCCTCCTCGTCGAGCCGGCCGACCGGCGGGCCCTGGCCGCCGCCCAGGCGCTCCGGCAGCGCGACGACGAGCTTCCGATCGTCTGCACGAGCATCTACCCGGGCGGGCCGGAGGCGCACGGCCTGCGGCCCGTCGCCTACCTCGTGAAGCCGTTCCCGCTCGGCGAGCTCGAGCGCGTGCTGGTCGAGGCGGTCGGCCGCGTCTCCGTACCGGCGTAGGCGCCGGACCGAGCCGGCTCCTTAACGACCACGAGCTGCTCAGAGAAGCAGCTCGCAGTCGGCCGTCAGTCAGTCCCCCGCTTCTAGGAGAAGCGGCGACACGCGACCATGATACTCCTCGTGACACCTGGTTACAAGACCGAGAGGTACTTTTCGAGCTCCCACGGAGTGAGCTGGACGCGGTAGTCGTCCCACTCGGCTCGCTTGAGCTTGACGTAGTTGTCGAAGACGTGGTCGCCGAGCGCCTTGCGGGCGAGCTCCGACGCCGCCAGCTCGTCGATCGCCTCGCCCAGCGTCTCGGGCAGAGCGACGATGCCGCGCCCCTTCCGCTCCTCGGCGGTCAGCTTGTAGAGGTTCGACTCCATGGGCGGCGGCAGCTCGTATCCGTGCTCGACGCCCTCGAGCCCCGCGTGCAGGAGCGCCGCGAAGGTGAGGTACGGGTTGCAGGCGGGGTCGGGACAGCGGATCTCCGCCCGCGTCGCCTGCTCGTTCCCGGGCTTGTAGAGCGGGATGCGGATGAGCGCCGAGCGGTTGCGCCGCGACCAGGCCGCGTAGACCGGCGCCTCGTAGCCGGGCACGAGGCGCTTGTACGAGTTCACCCACTGGGCGAAGACCGCCGAGATCTCGCGCGCGTGCCGGAGCTGCCCGGCGATGAACGCCTTCCCGACCTCGGACAGGTGCCATTCGTCGTCGGCGTCGAAGAAGGCGTTCTT
>JAICGP010000030.1 GCA_025923055.1 Thermoleophilia bacterium | reverse complement strand
TCCGAGGCCCTCGAGCGAGAGCCACTGCACGAACGTGATCGCAAGCGAGATCGGAACGAAGAGGAGCCCGATCCCGAGGAAGACGCGCGCGTGCCGGACGTACATCGAGCCCGAGGCGGAAAGGATCTGGCCCCAGCTCCGTCGCCTGCCGAGACGAAACGGCGCGACGGGGCTCCAGGTCGCGCGCACCGTCACGAAGGCGATGAGCGCGACGACGGCGGCCAGCATGAGCACGACGAAGGCCGGGTTCTGCAGAAAGAGGATGAGCCCGCGCGACCCCCTCTCCACGGCGGTGCAGAAGAGGTCCGTCGCGCCGGTGCCGAAGAGCCCACCCGTCGGCACGGCGTAGCTCCGCTCGCGCCAGCCGTCCGACCACGAGATCGGCTCCGTCCACTGCCGCTTCAGGTTCGGGCCCGTCGGGCCGTTGAAGAACGCCCTCTGGAGCTCGCCCCACCGTCCCTCGAACTCGATCCAGGGGAAAGCGGCCGCGGCTGCCGCAGGGTCGCTCGGGATCGTCTCGACGGCTGGACGAAGCTCGCGGTGTGGGCCGCGCGTATCGTCGCAGCCGACACCGGCCTCGGCCGAGTTCCCGAGATAGAGCGCCTCCGTGAACTTGTTCGCATGGGAGCCGGCGCCGGGATAGACGACGGGATGAGTCTCGTCGACGACGTCGAGCTTGTCGTCGTCCCAGCTCGCCCGCTCGGCGCCTTCGTGCGAGCTGTAGCCGACCGCGACGGGCTCCTCGGCGAGCGCCTCGCGCGCGTCGGTGGCGTCGAAGACGAGCTGCACCATCTCCCAGTCGCCCTCGTGGGTGTTGTTGAAGTCGTTGAAGGTGTAGAAGAGCCAGTACTGGAGGGCGAGCTTGCCGGGCCGCCCGGCTTCCGTCGCGACGTGCGCGTACACGGTCGCCTCGCTGCCCTCGGCCAGGCGCCGCGTCCAGCGCTCGTAGTCGCAGCCGGCGTTGAGCGGGTCGCCGGGGAAGTCGAGGTGGTACTCGAAGCGGTTCCGGAGGTCCTCGGCCCCCGGGCCGATCTCTACCAGGTCGGTGCGGCTCCAGGGCCCGCGCAAGGCGACCGTCGGCTCGTCGTCGAGCAGGAGGTCGACGTCGAGCGGGTCGTACGGCTCCCCGGGGTCGCTGCACTCCTCCTCCTGCTCGACCAGCCGGACGACCGGGGCGAAGCGCTCGGCCAGCGCCGCCTCGTCCGCGAGATCGGCGCTCGCGGTCGCGGGCACGGCGAGCGCAGCCGCGAGCAGCGCGAAGAGCGCACCCCAACCCAGAGGGCGTCCACGTCGGCCCACCGTTCGGAGTTCGACCCGACGAGCGCGAATCCCGCCGGGGCCCTACATGCGGGCTCACGATCCGAGTTCGGGAGCAGGACGCGGTGAGCGATCGACCCCCAGCGGCCGCTCAACCTTGCCGGGAAGAAACATCGCCGCCGCGAGACCTATGAGCCCGGCCACCATGAGCGCGACCATCGCCAGCGCGTACGAGCGGTTTCCGGTCGCGAGGCTCGACACCAGGATCGTGCCGGCGATCGCGGTGCCGAAAGACGAGCCCAGGTTGGACACGCTCCGCGACAGACCCGAGATCTCACCCTGCAGGTCCTCGGAGAAGCTGGATTGCACGATGTTCACCGAGGGGGTCAGCATGATCCCCAGACCTGAGCCGACCAGGAACAGCCCGGGCACGAAAGCGAGGACGTTGTCCGAAGCCCTGACCAACCCGAGCAAGAGTCCGAGGCCGGCCACGGTTATGAGGAAGCCCGCCACGATCAAGGTCTTCTGAGTGCGCCTCCTGGCAAATCGCTCCGCACCGAACGACGTAAGCAGAACGCCGAGAGTCGCCGCCGTGAAGATGACGCCGGTCTCGATCGCGTTGTAGCCGCGAACGGTTTGGAGGAAGACCGCAACGACGAACGACACCCCCATGAGGAGCAGCCACTGGATGTTCTGAGTGACGAGACCGAGATTCGAAACGCGGTTCCGGAACAACCCGGTGGACAGCAGCGGTTCCTTCCCCGCTCGCTCACGAGCGCGGATGAAGAGGAAGAATCCCAACAAGAACGCAGCCCCGATCGCAACGAGCACGGCCATGAGCGCAATGTTGCTGTCGGCCTGCAGGATCCCGACTACGACGAAGAACATGCCGACCGCCGACAGAATCGCTCCAACCACGTCGAACGGCCGTGTTGGGTCCGGCGCCACGGGATCGACCATCCGGCGGCTCAGCAAGATGATCGTCGCGACGACCGCCGCTTGGAAGAGGAACGCGGCCCGCCAACTGATTCCCGTCGTGATGAGACCTCCGATCAACGGTCCTGCCGCGGCACCAATGCCTCCCAACCCGCTGATCACGCCGAACGCGCGGGCTCGAGACGTCAGATTGCTGAATGCCATCGTCGTGAGGATGTAGACGGGCGGGATCAACAGCGCTGTGCCGACCCCTTCGAGGACCGAGTTGCCGAGGATCAGCACGCCGAGACCGGGGGAAAGCGCGCTCAAGAGGGCACCGATTCCGTACAGCGTGAGGCCTCCGATGAAGCACCGCTTGCGGCCCCAGCGGTCCGTCAACTTGCTACCGGGAATCATGAGGATCGCCATGATCAGCAAGAACAGCGTGATCGCGAGCTGCACACCCTGAACGTTCGTGTCCAGGTCCTCGCTGATGTCGTTGATCATCACGTTCATGTTCGAGCCGGCGAAGCTGCAGATGAACTGGGCGAGAGCCAGCGGAAGGAGAAACTTCACGCGGGCAGCGCCCGTCGGCTCCTGCATCGCTGCTTGATTCGCCATCAGCGGCTTCAGGAAGCTGTCTGACCCGCCGAGTCCGCAGCCGAGATCGCCGTCGCCGCGCCGATGAGCGTGAGGTGGCTGAACGCCTGCGGGAAGTTGCCGACCTGGCGCTGCCGCTTCACGTCGTACTCCTCGGCCAGCAGACCGAGATCGTTTGCCAGACCGAGGAGCCGCTCGAACAGCGCGCGAGCTTCCTCGACGCGGCCGTTGAGCGCGAGCGCGCTGACCAGCCAGAACGAGCAGGCAAGGAACTGTCCCTCGTCGCCGGACAGCCCGTCGTCGGTGTCGGCGGTCGAGTAGCGAGAGACGAAGCCGTCTCGGCCGAGGTCGCGCGAGATTGCGTCGATCGTGCCGGTGACCCGCTCATCGGTGCCGGGAAGGAACCCCACGAGCGGGATGGTGAGGACGCTCGCATCGAGCTCCTTGGATCCGTAGTACTGGGTGAAGGTGCGCCGCTCGCGATCGTAGCCCTGCTCGCAGACCTCCCGGTGGATCTCGTCGCGGGTCCGCTTCCAGCGGTCCAGCGGCGCTTCCATACCGAACTGCTCGCAGAGTCGAACGGCACGGTCGAACACGACCCAAGCCATCACCTTGGAGTGCGTGAAGTGGCGACGCGGTCCGCGGGTCTCCCAGATGCCGTCGTCGGGCTCACGCCAGATCGTCTCGACGTGGTCGACGACCGTGCGCCAACGGGGCCAGAATCGCTCCTCGATCCTGCCCATGACCGTCGTCCCGAAGAACGCGACTCCGAGGACCTCGCCGTAGACGTCGAGCTGGAACTGCTCGGAGGCGGCGTTGCCGATGCGCACCGGCTTCGAGCCCTCGTACCCGGGGAGCTCCTCCAGCTCGAACTCGGTCAGGCGCCGCTCGCCGCTGATTCCGTACATGATCTGGATCTTCGTCGGGTCGCCCGTGCCGACCCGAAGCAGGTAGTCGCGGAAGCCGAGCGCCTCCTCCGTGAAGCCGCTCATGAGCAGCGCCTCGAGCGCGAGCACCGAGTCGCGGAGCCAGCAGAAGCGGTAGTCCCAGTTCCGCTCGCCGCCGATGTCCTCGGGCAGCGAGGTCGTGGGCGCCGCGATCACGGCGCCGGTCGTCTCGAACGTCATCGCCTTGAGCACGATCAGCGAGGTGAGCACTTCGTCGCGATAGGGACCTCGATACGCGCAGCGTTCGCTCCACTCTCGCCACCACGCCTCCGTGCGTGCGAGCGCAGAGTCGGCGTCCTCGACCGGTGGCGTCTCCTCGTAGGACAGGTGCCAGGTGAGCGTGAGCCGTTCGCGGGCGCCCTCGATGGCGAGGAACTCCGCTCGAACCGTCCCGTCCACCACCTCGAGCGGCAGCCCGGTGCTGAGGCGGAACGCGTCCGGCCCGGCGGTGGCAACGACCCCGTCCGGCGCAGGCTCGACCCACGGGACGATCGAGGCGTAGTCCGGGCGCAGCGAAAGCGTCATCTGCATCGGGACCCGGCCCCTCAGGCCCTCGACGATGCGCATCAAGCGCGGCGGACCTTCGCCTCGCCGAGGCATGAAGTCGATCACGCGTACTGCGCCGTCGGCCGTCTCGAAATCGGTCTCCAGCACAAGTGTTCCCGCTCGGTAGCGACGAGCGCCGGCACGAGCTTCACCGGTCGGCGCGAGGCGCCAGCGCCCATGCGTCTCATCGCCCAGCAAGGCCGAGAAGCACGACGGGGAATCGAATCGCGGGAGGCACAGCCAGTCCACCGCTCCGTCACGACCGACGAGAGCCGCGGACTGCATGTCACCGATCAGACCGTAGTCCTCGATACGCACCGCACCGCCTCCTTCGTCCCGATCGCCCTCAGCACGGTAGAGCACCTCCAGCGACGCGGGTCAGCACCAGAAACGAGACCCTTTGTCGCCCGCGCCCGCACCATCGTGTCGGCCCGATCACCTGGATGGACCTCCGCAGCCGGATTCCGCCGTCCCAGGGAGAGGCGGGACCGCATCTGCGGCCTCAGAGCAGGTGCCGCCGCTCAGGATCCGTGGGCGCATTTTGGGGTGAGCTGCGCAGTGCGGCAAGCCCACGGCGTCACCACGCCGCTTCCTCAATCTCGGCGCCGCCTTCGCGATGGATCCGGTAGTCCTCGAAGTCCACGCTGATGCGGGTGGACGGCGTTGGGACTAAGCCCCCTCGTCGCTAATCGCGGGCCTCCCGGCGGACGCCGAGGCGTCACCACGTCGTGGGCTTGATCGGCGTGCGCACCCACACGTCGAAGAACGTGGTCAGGTCCTGGCCGGAGACCTCCTCGAAGACCGCTTCGAAGTCGTCGGTGGTGGCGGTCGAGTCGTCGTAGCGCGTGAGCCACTCCTGGCTGGCCGCGAAGAACGCCTCGTCGCCCACCTTGACGCGGAGGGCGTGCAGCGTCGCCGCGCCCCGGTCGTAGACCGCGCCGTGAAAGAGGCCGAACGGGCCCGGGTCCGCGATGGCCAGGTCCCAGAACGAGTCGTCGGCTGGGATCTCCATGACGGCGTCGAAGCTCGCCTGGGCCGAGTCGCCGCCGCTCTCCTCGCTCCACAACCACTCGCCGTAGGTGGCCCAGCCCTCGTTGAGCCAGATGTCCGCCCACCGCTCCGGGCTCACGGCGTTGCCGAACCACTGGTGCGCGAGCTCGTGCGCGACGGTACCCTCCCGTGCCGCCCGCGAGTACACGGGCCGGGTCTGGGTCTCGAGCGCGTAGCCGACCGTGTCGTCATCGACGATCGCGCCGGCGGAGTTGAACGGGTACGGCACGAACGTCTCCTCGAAGAAGGCGATCATCTCCGCCTGCAGCGCGAGGCTCGCCTCGGTGGCGGCCGCGTTCGCGGGCGTCAGGTTGTCGTCGACCGCGTCGATGATCGGCAGCCCGCCGGCCGTCTCGGAGAAGCGCAGGTCGTAGTCACCGACCGAGGCGGTGGTGAGGTAGCTGGCCTGCGGATCGGGGGCTTCCCAGAACCACGTCGTCCACCCGCCCTCGGTGACGGGGTCGCGTCCGGGCAGCCCGTTGGCGACCGCGACCTTGCCCTCTGGCACGGTGATCTCGAAGCCGTACGTCGCCTTGTCGGTCTGGTGGTCGCTGACCGGGTACCAGGTCATCGCGCCCTCGGGCTCGTTCACCACCATGGCGCCGTCCCGCATGGTCACCCAGCCGTAGAGGACGCCCTCGATGTCGGTCGGCCGGGTGGTCGCACCGCCGTAGGTGACGACGACGCGCGCCGCTTGCCCCTGCTTGATCTTGGGGCGGGGCTGGATCGTGAGCTCCCAGATGCGGTCCGCGGCGTCCTGCACGTGCCAGTAGGCGGCACCCTCGACCTCGGCCCCGGCAGCGGGCGGCGCCACCTCGCCGGCCGGCTTCCCGTTGACGGTGATCGCCTGCACGTCGAGGCCGCGCAAATCGAGGTTGAATCGGTCCAGGTCCTGCGTGGCGACCAGGTCGATCGTCGCCACACCGCTCAGCTGGCCGACGAGCGGCGCCGGCGCGGGCGCCGGCGGCGTGTAGGTGAGGTCGAGGTCGTAGTGCCGGACGTCGTAGCCACCGTTGCCGGCGAACGGGAAGTAGGCGTCGCCCGCACCAGGGGCACCGGCCGTGTACCTCGGCCCGGGAGGACCGCTCTGGGCGGCCGTCGGACCGGCCGACAGGGCGAGCGCCCCCGCCAATACTGCTGCCAACGCTCCGGACACCTGCCTGCGAACGCGCACGACGATCTCCTCCTGCCTCGGGTCTCGGTACTGTAGAGGCCAGCGTGGCCCTGCGCGGTCGCGCCCTCGACCTCGCGAAGCGGACTGCGAGGGCCGGCTCGGGTTTCTGCGCCCTCGCCGGGACCGCCGCCGACGTCCTCTACATGCCCATGGCGTGGTACCCGGAGTCGACGTACACCGTCGTCCCGGTCACGTTCTTCGCCTCGTCGGAGAGGAGGAACGCGGCGGCGGCGCCGACGTCGTCCGCTTCGATCGGGCGGTGGAGGGGCGAGCGCTCCTCGACGATCGCCTCCATCGTCGGGAAGCCGGCGATCGAGCGGGCGGCGAGCGTGCGCACCGGGCCGGCCGAGACGGCGTTCACGCGGATGTTCTTCTCTCCCAGGTCCCAGGCCAGGTAGCGCACGGACGAGTCGAGCGTCGCCTTGGCGACGCCCATGACGTTGTAGTGCGGCACGGCGCGCTCGCCGCCGAGGTAGGTCATCGTCAGGATCGAGCCCCCGCCGGCGGCCTCCATGAGCGGCTCGGCGAGCCTGGCCGCGGCGACGAGCGAGTAGGCGGAGACGTCGAGCGCGAGCCAGAAACGGTCGCGCGGCGTGTCGGTGAAGCGGCCCTCGAGGTCGCGCGCGTCGGCGAAGGCGACGGAGTGGACGAGCAGGTCGAGCTTCCCGCCGAACGTCTCCCCCACATCGGCGAACACGCGCTGGAGGTTCTCGTCGGAGCGGACGTCGCAATCGGTCACGAGCGGCGAGGAGACGCTCTCGGCGAGCTCGCGCACGCTCCTCTCGATGCGCTCCCCCTGGAACGTAAAGGCGAGCTGGGCGCCGCCCTCGGCGAGCCGCTGGGCGATGGCCCAGGCGATCGAGCGGCGGTTGGCGACACCGAGGACGAGGCCGGTCTTGCCGGCGAAGCGGTCGCTGGCGGCGGGCACGGCGCGGGCAGTCTAATCTCGCTGCCGTGAGGGCGTTCGCCCACGACGTCTACACGTATCCGCTGCCGCCCGGGCACCGCTTCCCGCTCGGGAAGTACCGGCTCGTGCGGGAGGGAGCGGAGCGCTCGGACGGGATCGACGTCGCGGAGGCGCGGGCGGCAACGGACGCCGAGCTCCGTCTCGCGCACGGTCCCGAGTACCTCGAGCGGGTCGGGCGAGGCACCCTCTCGCGGCGCGAGCTTCTCTCGCTCGGACTGCCGTGGTCGCCCGAGCTGGTGGAGCGCGCACGCCGCTCGGTGGGCGCGACGCTCCTGGCCGCGGGGGCGGCGCTCGCCGAGGGCGTCGGTGCGAACGTCGGCGGCGGCACGCACCACGCCTTCGCCGACGCGGGCCGCGGCTTCTGCGTCTTCAACGACGTCGTCGTCGCCGTGCGGGCGCTCCGGCGCGCGCGGCGTGTCCGGCGGGTGCTCGTCGTCGACCTCGACGTCCACCAGGGCGACGGCACGCACGCAGCCTTCCTGGACGACCCGGAGGCGTTCACCTTCTCGGTCAACGGCTTTCGCAACTACCCCTTCCGCCGCGTCCCGGGAGACCTCGAGGCGGATCTCGCCGACGGGACGACCGACGACCGCTACCTGGCGACCGTCGAGCGGCTCCTCCCCCAGGCGCTGGCGCGCTCCCGCCCGGACGTCTCCTTCTACCTCGCGGGAGCCGACCCCTACGCCGGCGACCGGCTGGGACGGCTGGCGGTGACGAAGCAGGCGCTGGCGCTGCGCGACGGCCTGGTCAGGGACGCCCTCAACCGCGCGGGCGTCCCCGTCTGCGTCACGCTCGCCGGCGGGTACGCCGATCCGATCGCCGACACCGTCGAGATCAACCTGACGACGCTCGCGACCTTCGCAGCGTGAGCGTCGCCGTCGTCACCGGCGGCTCGAGCGGAATCGGGGCAGCAACGGCCAGGCTGCTCGCCTCCCGGGGCTGGACGTGCGTCCTCGTCGCGCGCGGGCGCGAGCGCCTCGAGGGTCTGGCAGGCGAGATCGGCGGCGAAGCGGAGGTCTGCGACGTCGGCGACCGGGAGGCCCTGGAGGCCGTCGCCCGCCGCGTCGGCGAGCGCCACGCGGCGGTGCAGCTGCTCGTCTCCTCGGCCGGCGTCCCGGGCCGCGGCGGCGGGTTCACCGACCTCCCGCCGGAGCGGATCGAGGAGCTGACGCGCACGAACTACCTCGGAAGCGTCTGGGCGCTGCGCGCGTTCCTGCCGCTGCTCGAGGCCGGAGCGCCGGCCCACGTCGTCAACGTCGTGTCCGTCGCCGGCGTCTACGCCGTCGGCGCCTCGGGCCCGTACTCGGCGTCGAAGCACGCGCAGCTCGCCTTCTCGCGGGCCGTCGCCGTCGAGCTCGCGCCGCGGGGGATCCGCGTCCACGCGGTCAACCCCGGGCCCGTCCGAACGGAGGGCTTCCCCCAGGAGAGCCTCAGGGGAACGCGCCTCGACCGCTTCGTCCTGACGCCGGAGCGGGTCGCGCACACGATCCTCCGCACGGTGGAGCGCGACCGGCCCGAGTCGTACGCCTTCGGCGCCTACCGCGTCGCGGGCCTCGTCCAGGCCGCCCTGCCGGGAACGCTCTCGCGGATCGCCCAGCAGCGCCGCCGTCGGCGCGCATCACGGTCTCGTTCGGAGTAACAGTCTGTTACTTGGGCTCGAGAGCTCGCGCCAGCTTGAGGGCGCCGCCGGCGAGGGCGGCGCCCGCGACGGCGTCCAGGACGTAGTGGTTCGCGGTGACGAAGACGACGAGCGCCACGAGCGGCGGGTAGGCGGGGGCGACCGCGCGGACGAGCGGGCTCCGGCTCCTGCCCGCGAGGCCGGCGGCGGTCACGACCGCATAGGCGACGTGAATGCTCGGCATCGCCGCGAGGGGGTCGTAGAGCTCGGCCACGAGGCCCGAGTCGAGGTCGATGCCGCTGACGTCGGCGATCGTGTCCACGAAGTCGTCGAGGGAGCGTGGCGGCGCGCACGGGAAGAGCAGGAAGCACGGCTGCGCGCCGAGCGTCGTCAGGACGGCGGCGCGGCGCAGGCGGTGGAACTCGGGGTCGCGGCGGGCGTAGAGGTGCATGAGCCAGCCCACCGTGAGGCCCACGTTGAGCGTCGCGTAGGCGACGTTGAGCACGACGAGGAGGCGGCGACGCGGCAGGAGCAGCCGCTGGAGCCGCGCCTCGACGTCGATCCGGAGACGCCGCTCGAGCGCGACGACCCGCTCGGCGTTCAGCGCCGCTCGGAGGTGGCCGCGCTCGCCGCGCTTCGTGCGCGCGACGAGCAGGTAGAGGGCGTAGGCGCCGAGTCCGATCGCCACCTCGCGCCGCCCCGAGAAGCGCCGCGCACGCTTGCTTCCTCTCCATCCCATGCGACCGCGCATACTTACCGCTAGATGCGTGCGTGGCGCCGCAACCTGGTCCGGATCCTCGTCGGGTCGGCCGCGACCGGCGCGTTCCTCTGGCTCTTCCTGCGCGAGGTCGACCTGCGCGAGGCGTGGCGCGAGATCACCGCCCTCCCGGGCTGGACGATGATCGCGGCGCTCGCGCTCGTCCTCGCCAACGTCCTCATCATGGCGGTGCGCTGGGGCTACCTGCTCGCGGGCGCCGGCTACAGGTGCAGCGTGCGGAAGCTCTTCTCGACGGTGGCGGTCGGACGCGGGGCCAACAACATCCTCCCGGCCCGCGGCGGCGACCTGCTCAGGATCGAGTCGATGCGCGAGCGACACGTGCCCGTCTTCGTGAGCGCGGGGACCCTCTTCGCGGAACGGCTCCTCGACGGGGTCGTGCTCTCGACGTGGATCCTCTTCGGCGCCCTCGCGATCGGCCAGGGCGGGCCGATGCTCCTCACGGGAGTCGCGCTCTCGGCGGGCGCGGCGCTGGGGGTCGCGCTCGTCGTCGTCGCGGCGCGCGACCCGGACGGCGCCGAGCGACTCGCCTGGCGGGTCTCACGACGATTGCCGCCACGCTGGCATACGCGCTTCACGCGCGCCGCGGCGCACTTCGTGGACGGGCTCGGCGCGTTCAGGGGCAGGCGCCGCCTCGTGGCGATCTTCGGCACGTCGGCGGCGATGTGGCTGGCGGACGTGGCCATGTACTACGTGATCGGCGAGCACGCCTTCGGCCTCGACCTGCCCATCGGCGCCTACTTCCTGCTCGAGGGGATCGGCAACCTCGCGCTCGCGGTCCCCGCGACGGCGGCCGGGATCGGCACCTTCGACTACCTCACGCTTCTCGCGACCAAGGGCGTGGAGATCGAGCTCGACAAGGCGACTGCATACGTGATCACGATGCACGCGCTCGTCGTTCTGCCGGTGACCATCCTCGGCGCGATCCTCGTCCGGCCCGCGTTCCCCCGCCTGCGCGGGCGGGCCCGCGAAGCGGCGCGGGAGACGGGCTAGCTCTCGGTCGCTGCGCTGGCGCGCTCGCGCGCGAGCGCTCCGAGAGCGGGAGCGTTCGCGGGCGCGGCGGCAAGAGCCTCGGTCAGGCGCCGGCGGCGTCCGGTCGATGTGAGGAGGTCGCGCTCGACGGAACGCCCGGCCTCGAGCGCCTCGGCGACCGCGTCGTCGAGGAGCCGCCCGAGCGCAGGGGGATCGGCCTCGGCGCCCTTCGTCAAGGCCTCGGCGACCACCTGTCCGCAGGTCAGCGGCATCGTCGTGCGCAGGAGACGCAGCAGGGTCGTCTCGGCGTCGGCTTCGGGCGGCGGCACGGACTCGCCGAGGGCGAGGTGGACGCGAGTCCGGCCGCGGACGAGCGGGTCGTAGGCGAGGGCGAGCGGCCGCAACGCGACGGGACGGCCCCGACGGACGAGGGCGCCGATCCCGGGCCGGATCGGCCCGATCTCCCCGTCCGGCGAGGGCCGCCCCTCGGGGAAGAGGACGAGCGTCCGGCGGTCGCGGACGAGGCCGACGAGCGTGCGGAAGTCTCCCGCGGCGCGGGCTGCGCGCCGGCTCCAGAAGTCGTCGAGGCCGTTCACGACCCCGCGGCCCGGGGACACCGCATGCCAGAGGAGGTCGGCGTAGTCGCCGCGGAGCACGTCGCCCGCGCACTGCGGCGCCGGAAGGTGCGCCGCGGCGGCCCGCCCGGCGAACGCCGCCGCCGTCTCCTCGGGAACGAGCTCGGCGAGGGCGGCCGTGGGCCGCGCCGCGAGCACCTCGCCCAGCCGCGCGACGCTGGCGCTGCGGATCGGGAAGACGTTGACGACTGGGAGCCAGCGCGCGACGCCGAGGGGATAGAGCGCCCGCCGGAGCGGTCGGGGCAGGCTCGGCGGAAAGCCGGCGAAGAAGCCCGGCAGGAACATGTCGTCGCGGGCGGCGAAGTGGAGCCGGTTCGTCGTGTTGCGCAGCCCGCCGGAGCCGAAGTAGAGGAACGGGGCGACGAGCGGCACGTCCGTCTCCCGCCGGTGGGTGACGACGACGAGGGTCCCGGGCTCGAGGGCGAAGCGGCGGGGCCCGGCGACCTCGACGCGGAACGCCGCTCGCGAGTAGGCGTGCATCCCGTGGGCGACGGCGTCGTAGAGGTCGGGCACGCCACTATCCTGAAGGCATGGCTGCGCTGAAGCTCGGAGATCCGGCCCCCGTCTTCGAGCTGCCCGGCGTCGACGGCCGCGCCCACGCGCTCGCCGACTACGAGCGCAGGCCGGTCGCCGTGGTCTTCTCCTGCTGTCACTGCCCCTACGTCGTCGCCTGGGAGGACCGGCTGAACGAGGTCGCGCGCTCCTACGACGGCCGCGCGGGCCTCGTGGCCGTCAACTCCAACGCGGGCTACCTCGGCGACTCGTTCGAGGACATGGCGCAGCGCGCGGAGGAGAAGGATTTCGTCTTCCCCTTCCTCTACGACGAGACGCAGGACGTGGCGCGCTCCTACGGAGCGGTGCGGACGCCCGAGGTCTTCGTCTTCGACGCCGGGCACCGGCTGGTCTACCACGGCGCGCCGGACTCCAGCCACTCCGATCCGGCCCGCGCCGAGCCGTACCTCGCGCCGGCGCTCGAGGCCGCCCTCGCGGGCGCGCAGCCCGACGTGACGGAGACTCCGCCCGTCGGGTGCACGATCAAGTGGCGCTAGCGCGCTAGCGTCCTTCGGCGTCGCCGGCCGGCCGCGTCCCCTCCGGCCACGCCGGGGTCAGGCACCGGCATGTCCGTGTTGGACCTGTCCCTGAGGGTGCGTGCACCGCGCAAGGCCAGGCGGGAAGCGGCCGCCCGCCTCGCCGCGGCGCGGCCGCGCGCGTCAGAACGGGCCTGTCTCCGGCGGACGTGGCGGGGTCAGGCACCGACATGTCCGCGTCCGGCACGTCCGCGGGTCTACGGGCCCAGCTCGCGGCGGAGGAGGGCGAGCGCCTCCTCGCGCGTCGCGACCCCGCCGACGGCGCGCTCCTCGTCCACGAGCTCCAGGAGCCGGCCCACCTCGGGGCCCGGCGGCACGCCGAGGCCGAGGACGTCCTCGCCGCGGAGGAGCGGCTCGGGCGGCTCGGCCGCCCGGGCCGCGCGTACCGCGTCGTAGAGATCGGTGGCGCCGAGGTACGCGAGCGCGGTCAGGGCCCAGGGCTCGGTGCGACGGCGGAAGCGATGGATCTCCCTCGGCGAGTCGTCCCGCGGCCGCTCGGCGGCGAGAAGAACCCGATGGAGACGGCGGAGCTCGTTCGAGATCGGCAGGCGCCGGAGGTTCTCGCCGAGCACGACGGCGAGCAGGAACCCCGGCTCGTCGAGGACGTCGACGCCGTCGAGGCGGTCGGCCGACCCGCCGAGCGGCGCCAGGAGCCCTAGCTCGCCGGCCCGGCGGAAGCCCTGGGGCGAGAGCCGCGCGAGCTCGGCGAGGATCCGCTCGCCGGCCGGCTCGCCGGCGTGCGCGGCCGACGCCCGGACGAGCTCCTCCGTCCCGGGATCGAGGCGGAAGCCGAGCTCGTCCTCGAGCCGCACGGCGCGGAGGAGGCGCAGCGGGTCGTCCTCGAACACCCGCGGCGCGACCGCCCGCAACCGCCGCGCCTCGAGATCGTCCTCGCCGCCGAGCGGATCGACCAGCTCCGCGGCGCCGAGCGCCCGCGCCATCGCGTTGACGGTGAAGTCCCGCGTGGCGAGGTCGTTCTCGATCGTCCCGCGGAGCGGCGTGAAGTCGACGGTCGTCCCGTCGCGGAAGGCGACGCGCCAGGCGCCGTGCCGCTCCGAGAGCGGGAAGACGGCGCCGCGCGCCAGGCGCGCGTAGCGTCTCGCGGCCGGCTCCGGCTCGGCGCACGCGACGTCGGTGTCGACGACGTCCCGGCCGAGCAGCTCGTCCCGCAAGGCGCCGCCCACGACCCAGGCCGGCTCGTCGCCGACCGCCTGCCGGATGCGCTCATCCATCGACGACCCTCCCGACGGCCCGAGCAGGGTGCCGGTTGATTCCGCACGTGATCTCGTAGTTGATCGTCCCGAGGACGCGGGCGTGGTCCTCGGCGAGCACGCCGTCTCCCACGAGCGTCACCGGCGCCCCGGGGGGCTCGTCGCCCAGCTCCACGGCGAACGAGTCCATGGAGACGGTTCCGAGCACACGGCGGCGGTTCCCCGCGACGAGGACCTCGGTGCCGGTCAGCCCGCGGCGGAAGCCGTCCGCGTACCCGACGGGGACGATGCCCACCCGGGTCGGCTGCTTGGCGACGAAGCGCCGGCCGTAGCCGGTGCTCTCGCCGGGGGCGAGGGCCTTCACGAGAGCGACGCGGCTCCGCCACGAGAGCGCCGGCTCCAGCCCGTGCCCGGCCGGGTCGTCCCCGAACGGCGAGAGCCCGTAGAGGGCGACGCCGCAGCGCACGGCGTCGAAGCGCGCCTCCGGGAAGCGCAGCGTCCCGGCGCTGTTGGCGAGATGGGCCTGGACCCCGGGTAAGGCGCCGGTGACCGCTGCGAACCGCTCCACCTGCGTCCGGACGAAGGCCGCGTCCCCGTCCGCGGTCGCGAGGTGGCTCATGACCCCGACGACGCGGTCGCGGGGCACGGCCAGCGCCTCGTCGAGCGTCATGCCCCACCGGCCCATGCCCGTGTCGACCTTCAGATGGACGCCGAGACCGGCGGGAACCTCTGGGGTCGAGAGCGCGGCCTCGAGCCGCGCCTCGCGCGCCACCGCCTCCTCGCCGGGCGCGAGCGGGCTCATGACGAGGATGCGCTGCTCCCGGAAGGCGGCGCGGAGGTCCTCGCCCTCGCGCGCCGTCGCGACGCAGAGCCCCGACGCGCCGGCCTCGAGCGCCGCACGGGCCGCCTCGAGCGCGCCGTGGCCGTAGCCGTCGGCCTTGACCACCGCCCAGAGCTCGGCGGGTGCGGCCGCCTCCCGCAAGCGCGCGGCGTTGCGGCGGATCGCGCCGCGGTCGACGACGATCTCCGACCGCTCCATCTCAGCGGGAGAGCGCGGGCGAGAGCGACTCGACGACGTCCCGGGCGATCATCCCGGCCTCGCCGTGCCGCTCGGCCGCGACCTCGGAGGCGACTCCGCACGCGGCGGCGGCGGCCGCCGCCGCGAGGTCGCCGTCCATGCCCTTCGAGAGGAAGGCGGCAACGACGCCCGTGAGGACGTCGCCGCTCCCGGCCGTGGCGAGCCCCGCGTTCCCGAGGTCGATGACGACCGGACCGCGCCCCGGTGCCGCGACGAGGGTGTCGGCGCCCTTCAGGAGGACGACGGCGCCCGCGTCGTCGGCGCCCGCCTGGACGGCGTCGAGGCGGTTCGCGTTCACCCAGGCGGACGGGCGGCCGACGAGGCGGCCGAGCTCGCCGGCGTGCGGCGTGAGAACGGTCGGGGCGTCGCGGGCGAACACCCACTCGAGGTGGCCGGTGAGCGCCCAGAGCGCGTCGGCATCGACGACGACCGGCTTCTCGAGTCGGTCGAGCAGGTGCCCGACGAGGGCGCGCGTCCCCTCGGTGCGGCCCAGACCCGGGCCGAGCGCCACGGCCCCTGCGCGCTCGGCCGCCGCGAGGACGACGTCCGCGGCGTCGCGGGTCATCGTCCCGTCCTCGTCGGGGCACGGCCGCGTCATCACCTCGAGCAGACGCTGCTCGAAGACGGCGTTGAGCGAGGCGGGCACGCAGGCGGTGACGATGCCGGCCCCGGCCCGAAGGGCCGCCTCGGACGTGAGCGAGGGGGCGCCGGTGAGGCCGAGCGACCCGCCGACGACGAGCACCGAGCCGGCCGTGTACTTGTTGTCCGCCTCCCGCCGCCGCGGCACGAGTCCCAGGATGCGCTCGCTCGCGCGGCGGGTGCGGGAACGGCCCCCCGTGAGGCCGATGTCGGCGACGATCACGGTGCCGGCGTGGAAGCGCCCCGGAGCGACGATGTGGCCCACCTTCAAGGCATGAAACGTGACGGTGACGTCGGCGCGGACGGCGGCGGCTGCGACCGTGCCCGTGGACGCGTCGACGCCCGATGGCAGGTCGACGGCGACGATCGGGACGTCGGCCGCGTTCATCGCCGCGATGGCCCGCTCGGCGTCCGGCCGCGGCTTCCCGCGGAAGCCGGTGCCGAAGAGCGCGTCGACGACGACGTCCGCCGGGCCGGGCTCCTCGACGAGCGGCACGCCCACATCGTGGGCACGGCGCAGGTTCACGGCCGCGTCCCCGGTGACCTTGCCCTCGTCGCCGAGCAAACGCACGACGCAATCGCGGCGCGCGCGGACGAGCTCCCGGGCGACGACGAATCCGTCGCCGCCGTTCGCGCCCGTGCCGCACCAGACGGCCAGGCGCCGCGCCGTGGGATAGCGCCCCAGGACCTCCTCCGCGACCTTGCGGCCCGCGCGTTCCATGAGCTCGAGCGTCGGGCCACGATAGGACGCCTCCGCGGCCCGCATCTCCTCGGCGGTGTAGAGCGGCTCAGCCCACATCGGCGACGACGCAGACGGCGGCGGCGATCCCCCGCGAGTGCGTCATGGAGAGGTCGAGCTCGCCGGCGCCGACCCGCTGCGACCACGCCTCGACCTTCCCCGAGAGCGTGACCGACGGCTTCGGCCGGCCGGCGATCTCGACGTCCTTCCACGCGAACGAGCGCGCGACGCCGAAGCCGAGCGCCTTGCCGACCGCCTCCTTGCCGGCGAAGCGGGCCGCGTAGTGCTGCGCCGGGTTGGCGCGCGAGTCGCAGTAGGCGCGCTCCGCCTCCGTGAAGCAGCGCTCGCGGAAGCGTGGGTAGCGCTCGAGCGCCTCGCGGACGCGCTCGATCTCGATGAGGTCGAGACCGACCTTCACCAGCCGCGCTCCCGGACGAGCGCGGGCACGTCGGCGATCGAGTCGACGACGCCGTCCGGCTCGCGCTCCGCAGCGGCGAGTGACTCCTCGCGAAACTTCCCCGTTCGCACGAGCACGGCGCGGAGGCCGGCCGCCTGCGCGCCGCCGACGTCCGACTCGACGTCGTCCCCGACCATCACGGCCTCGGCGGCGCTCGCGCCGAGCTCCGCGAGGGCCGCCTCGAAGTAGGTGCGGCTCGGCTTGCCGACGATCTGCGCCTCGACCCCGGCCGCGTACTCGAGCCCGGCGACGAACGCGCCCGAGTCGAGGAGCGGGCCGCGCGAGGTCTGCCACCAGCGGTTCTTGTGGAGGCAGACGAGGCTCGCACCCTCGCCGAGCGATACGAAGGCGCGGTTGAGGTTCTCGTACGTGAAGACGCGTCCTGTCTCGTCTCCCTCGTCGGCGCCGCCCACGAGGACGGCCTGGGCGCCCTGCTCGACGAGCTCCACGCCGGTGGCGAGGTCGGCCCGCACGTCGGCCATCGTCAGCGCGAGGACGCGCCGGCCGGCGAGCAGCCTGGCCGCCGCGAGCGGCGTCGTCGAGATCTCCTCCGCGTCGACGTCGACGCCGAGCCCGCGCAGCTGTGCCGCGAGCGGCTCGCGCGCCCTCGTGGTGTTGTTGGTCACGAAGCGAAGGCGATGCCCTTCCTCCCTGAGGGCGCGCACCGCCTCACCGGCTCCGGCGATCGCCTCCCCCGACACGTGCAGGACGCCGTCGATGTCGAGGAGAATCGCCGCCATGCGCCCCGAGTCTATTCAGGTGCGCCGCGGGCTTGCGATCCCGCTCGGCGAGATCGAGGTGCGCACGTCCCGCTCCAGCGGTCCGGGCGGCCAGCATGCCCAGAAGACGGAGACGCGGGTCGAGGCGGTCTTCGACGTGGACGCCTCGGCGACGCTCACCGAGACACAGAAGGCGCGGCTCCGCGACCGCACGGGGCCCGTCGTGCGGGCCGTGGCCCAGGACGAGCGCAGCCAGTGGCGGAACCGGGAGCTGGCGCTCGAGCGCCTCGCGGCCGCGATCCGGGAGGCGCTGAAGCCCGAGCGGCGGCGGCGGCCGACGAAGCCCACGGGGGCGTCTCGGGAGCGGCGGCTCGCTACCAAGCGCGCCCGCGGAGCGACGAAGCGCCTCCGCCGGCCGCCGGCGGAGGACTGATCCCGTTTGCCAGGTGCCTTTGAGGGCTCTACCATCGCCCTACTGTGAGGAGCCGCCGCCTCCTCGTGTTCCTGCTGCTGACCCTGTCCGGCCTCGGCTGGGCGGCGGCTCACGCGCTGGCGCACCGGCTCGTCTCGACGGACGCGGTCCCAGGGATGCCGACCGTGGAGGGCTACCTGGGCTACCTTCCCGTGTCGCTCGCGCTCTGCCTCGCGCTCGCCCTCCCGCTGGCTGCGGGCGTCGTGTCCGGGATGGGCTGGAAGCGGACCTCCCCACGTTCGCTCTGGCTCTTCGGCGTCGTGCCTGTGCTCGGCTTCGTGGGCCACGCGCTCGCCGAGCCGCTGATCTCGGGCTCCGCGACGGTCTCCGCAACGTCCGCGGCCGCCCTGCACATGGTTCCGGTGGTGCTCGTCGGCCTGCTCGTCCAGATTCCCTTCGCCCTCGCCGCCGTCGCCATCGGGAGCCGGATCTTCGCGTTCGCCGAGACGATGGCGCGCTGGCTCGTCGGCCCACGCAGCGCCGTCGGCCGCCGGACAGCCGAGCGGCCGCGTCCCGCCCGAGCCGGACGCCTGCCGGCCTTCCGCCTGGACTTCGACCACAGCCAGCGCGCCCCGCCCTCCCCGGTCCTCGCGTAGGCCGAAAACCGGGGATGCGCCGATCGACGTATCCCTCGGGAGGAGAGGGGGAAACCATTGACCCGGGTCGCTCGGACGACCTGCGAATCGAGCAGGCTGCAACGGTCTCCCGCGCCCGAAGCGGGCGCGCGAGCCTGCCCTGAGCACCTCGACGAGACCTGCCGGCGGACCGCGTGACGGCGGCCGGCCACCGCATCGCCTGGCTGCTCTCGCTCGGCCTCGCGGCGGCCGGGGTCCTGGCCGCGCACGGCGTCGCCTACCGCATCGCCGAGCCGGACGCCGAGCGCCGCGAGCACCTGCTCGAGCACACCGGGCACGGCTACTGGGACGCCCCGCTGCTCGGCTCCCTCTGCGTCGCGCTGATCCTGGTCGGATTCCTCGGCCGCGTCCTCGCGGGCTCGGCCCGCCGCGACGCGCCGCGGCCCGCGCTCTTCGCGCTCGCGCCCCCGCTGGGGTTCGCGGTGCAGGAGCACGCCGAGCGGCTGATCCACCACGATGCGCTCGTCTCCACAGCTCTCGAGCCGGCGTTCCTCGTCGGCCTCGCCCTCCAGCTTCCCTTCGCGCTCGTCGCTCTCCTGGCGGCGCGGGCCCTCCTGGCGGCAGCGGGCGCTCTCGCCCGGCACGTCGGGTCGCCGCCCTGCATCGCGCTCGCGCCGGATGCCAG
>JAICGP010000029.1 GCA_025923055.1 Thermoleophilia bacterium | reverse complement strand
TACCACGGGCTCGTCGACGCCGAGACCCGCTACCGGAAGCGCTACCTCGACCTGCTCGTCAACGAGGAGACGCGGCGCGACTTCGTCCTCCGCAGCCGCATCGTCGCCTCCATCCGGCGGCGGCTCGACGAGGCCGGCTTCGTCGAGGTGGAGACACCGACGCTCCAGCCCCGCTACGGCGGCGCCTTCGCCGAGCCGTTCGTGACCCGGTCGAACGAGCTCGACGCCGACCTCTACCTCCGCATCGCGACCGAGCTCTACCTCAAGCGGCTGATCGTCGGCGGGCTCGAGAAGGTCTACGAGATCGGCAAGGACTTCCGCAACGAGGGCGTCTCCTACAAGCATCAGCCCGAGTTCACGATGCTCGAGTGGTACGAGGCGTATGCCGACTACAACGACACGATGGCCCGGATCGAGGAGCTCGTCGGGGGCGTGGCGCAGGACGTGCTCGGGACGACGAAGGTCAGCTTTCGCGGCTGGGAAGTCGACCTCGCGCCGCCCTGGCGCCGCCTGAAGCTCGCCGACGCGCTCGAGGAGCTCGGCCTGTGGACGCGGGACGAGGCCGACCTCCGCTCGCGTCTCGAGGAGCGCGGAGTCGACACCGCAGCCGACCGCTCCTGGTCGCAGCTGGTCGACCACGCGCTCAGCCACTTCGTGGAGCCGGAGCTGATCCAGCCGACCATCCTCCACGACTATCCCGTCGAGCTCTCCCCCTTCGCCCGGACGACTGACGGCGACCCGGCCGTCACGGAGCGCTTCGAGTACTTCGCCGGCGGCATGGAGCTCGGCAACGCGTACACGGAGCTGACCGAGGCCGACGAGCAGGCGGAGCGCTTCGCCGCGCAGGCGGGCCACGCCGGGGTCGGCCACGGCGACCCCGACTACGTGGAGGCGCTCTCCCACGGCATGCCGCCGACCGGCGGCCTCGGCCTCGGCATCGACCGGCTCGTCATGCTGCTGACGGGCCGCGAGACGATCCGGGACGTGATCCTCTTCCCGGCTCTCCGTGACCGCCCCTGAAGTCACGGTCGTCATGCCCGTGCGGAACGAGGCGGCCTCGCTCGGCGAGGCGCTCGACTCCGTCCTCGCGCAGGAGGGCGACGCGACCTTGGAGGTGGTCGTCGCGGACGGCCGCTCGGACGACGGAACCGGCGAGCTCCTCGCCCGGCGCGCGGCGGCCGACGATCGCGTCCGGGTCGTCGACAACCCCGGCCGCGGGATCCCGCAGGGGCTGAACGCCGCGCTGGCTGCGGCACGCGGCCGCTACCTCGTCCGCCTGGACGGCCATTCCCGCATGGAGCCCCGCTACCTCCAGGGCCTCGTCGAGCACCTCCGCACGGGCCGCTGGGAGGCCGTGGGCGGGCGTGTCGAGGCAGTCGGCCGCGGCGCCTTCGGCCGGGCGGTCGCGGCCGCGCACGCGTCGCGCTTCGGGATCGGCAACGCGTCCCACCACTACCGCACCGAGCCCGGCCCGATCGACCACGTCTCCTTCGGGGCCTACGTGACGGAGCGCGTGCGTGCGCTCGGCGGCTGGGACGAGCGCTTCGCCCGCAACGAGGACTACGAGCTCAACTTCCGCTACCGCCGGGCGGGCGGGCGGATCCTGCTCGACCCACGCCTCGAGAGCAGCTGGTCGGTACGCGAGACGGTCGGCGGCCTCGCGCGCCAGTACCTCTCCTACGGGTTCTGGCGCGCGCGGACGCTCGCCGCGCACCCGTCGTCCCTGAGCGTCCGCTGGCTCGTGCCGCCCGCGCTCGTGCTCGTGCTGCTCGCCGGCGCCGCGTTCTCGTGGACGCAGGCCGGGCGCCTCGTCCTCGCCGCGACGGTGCTCGCGTACACGGCCTTCCTCGCGGTCGGGGCCTTCACGCTGGCGCGCGCCACAGGCCCGCGCCTGGCCGCGCACGCGGCGACCGCTCTCGCCACCATGCACCTCTGCTGGGGAGCAGGCTTCCTAGCCGGCGCCGTCGCAGCACTCGCGGGTCTCGTACGGCGGCATCCCTAGATCGAGGGAGTCGCCGCCTCCGGGGCGGGCCGATTGACTCCCCATGGCCGGAAGAGCGCTCGCCGTGCTCGTCGTCGTGCTGGCTCTCTTCGCGCTTCCCGGCCAGGCCGCCACCCGGCCGGGGGGCAAGCTCGTGCCGGAGCAGGGGACGCTGCTCGGCGCTTACCTCGACGGCTGGGGCAGCACCCCGTACGTCAACGTCACGGGCTTCGAGGCCCGCCTGGGGCGCAAGCTCGACATCGACCACCGCTACTGGGCCTGGGACGACGGCTGGCCCTTCTTCGGCGCAGCTCCCTACCACTACGAGCGCTGGGACGTCGAGAACGGTCGCATCCCGCTGGTGAGCTGGGACTACCTCGGCGCCGGGTCGCTCGATGCGATCCTCGACGGCTCGCACGACGCGCTCGTCCGCTCCAGGGCCCGCGAGGTGGCGCGCTTCGGAGAGCCGCTCTTCCTCCGCTGGGGCTACGAGATGAACGGCTCGTGGATGCCGTGGAGCGGCTACCAGAACGGACGGAGCGCGGCGAAGTTCGTCGCCGCCTGGAGGCGCCTCCACGATCTCTTCGTCGCCGAGGGAGCGACGAACGCCGTCTGGGTGTGGGCGCCGAACGCCGCGAGCAACCCGGACGAGCCCTGGAACGACTTCCGAAACTACTACCCGGGCGACGAGTACGTCGACTGGGTCGGGATCGACGGCTACAACTGGGGCACGACGGAGCCGTGGTCGCGCTGGCAGACGTTCGCGGAGATCGTGCGACCCGTCTACGACGCCTACGCGGACCGCAAGCCGGTCATGGTCGCCGAGACGGGCTCCACGGAGCACGGCGGCAGCAAGGCGGACTGGCTCCTCGAGGCCCGGGCGGCGGTCCAGCGCGAGTTCCCGTCCATCGCGGCGCTCGTCTACTTCAACTACGACCACGGCGGCTACGACTGGGAGCTCACGAGCTCCGCCGCGGCGCTCGACGCCTTCCGGTCCCTCGCCGCCGATCCGCACTTCAACCCGGCGGGCATGCCGCCCGGGCTCGAGCCCCAGCCGCTGCCCTCGTCCTTCCCGGGAACCGTCGCGCTCGTGACGAGAGGCGCCCGCGCCCGCGACGTGCGCACGACGTCGTTCCGGGTCGTCGGACAGGGCCGCTGCCTCGCCAGGCGGTCGCCCTACGCCTGCCGGTTCGAGACGCCCTCCGGCCGGCATGCCTTCAGGATCGCCGTCGAGACGCGGGCGCGCGAGAGCCGCCGGCTCCGCCTGCGCGTCCGGCTCGACGGCTATCGCGCCGGCTCGGTCGTCTTCCGCGTGAACCGTAGGACCGCGTGCGTCGACCGCGGCGCGCCCTACCGCTGTCGGCTGCGTGTCGCGCCGGGCAGACGGACCCTGCACGTGCGCTTCAGCGCCGAGACCGCGCTCGAGCGCCAGACGCTCGCGCGCGTGCGCGTCATGCGCTAGCTGCGGCTCCCTGCCTCCGTCGCGACGCGCGTGAGCGCGTCGTGGAGGACGGCGCCGGCCGCGTGCCAGGAGTAGCGCTCGCGAACGGCGGCGAAGCCGGCGGCGGCCAGCGCGCGGCAGAGCTCGTCGTCGGTGAGGACGCGGTCGAGCGCTCGGGCGAAGTCGGCAGGCTCGTCGGCGACGAGCAGGTGGCGGCCGTCCTCGAGCTCGAGGCCCTCGCGGCCGATCGAGGTGGTCACGACGGGGACGCCCCGTGCGAGCGCCTCGAGGATCTTCAGCCGCGTCCCTCCGCCGAAGCGAAGCGGCACTGCGAGAGCCCGGGCGGCGCGGAAGTGCGGCTCGACGCTCGGCACGTGGCCTTTCACGTCGACCGGGACGGGGGCGGCCTCCGCCGCCGAGCGCACGGCGCCAGCCGGATTGCTGCCGACGACCGTGAGGCGCGCGCCCGGCGTGCGCAGGAGCGGGGCGATCGCGCCGGCCAGGAAGCGGACCGCGTCGACGTTCGCGCCGTAGTCGAGGCTGCCCACGAAGAGCATCTCGGGCTCGGCCGGAGGCTCGGGGCGGAAGCGTCGCTCGTCGGGATCGACCCCGTTCGGCACGACGTCGACCCGGCCCGGCGCGTAGCCCTCGAAGACGGTCGCCTCCTCGCGGGAGACCGCGAGCGTCCGCGCCACGCTTCGCACCGCGTCCGCCTCGAAGCGCGTCACCGGCCCGACCTGGAGCCGCGCGGCCACGCCGCGGGGCGTTCGTCCGAGCGCGGCGGCCATGCTCGCCAGGCGGCGCCCCTCAGCGTTGTGCGGGTCGAGCACCGTTCGCCGCCTGAGCCCGGCGGAGACGTACGGGAAGGTGAAGAGGCTCGCCACCAGCACGTCGGCCTGCGCGAGCCCGGGCCACGCGCGCAGCCGTTCGGCCGCCTCCGCGTCGAGGTACATCGTCTCGTGGAAGGCCCGCCGGCGGACGACGCTCGCGAGCATGCGCGCCCGCGCACGCACCCTCGGCGTCGCGACGAGGAAGTCGTCGCACGCCTCGGCGAGCTCGGCCGGCGCCTCCGCGCCCTCCTCCGGGCCGAGGGCGAAGAGCGAGACGGACCAGCCCCGCTCGCGGAGCTCGCGCAGCAGGCTCCACGTGCGGATGCGCTCGCCGCTCACCGGCGGGTACGGCACCGTGTGCGTCAGGAAGAGGACGCGCACGTCAGCTCGACGCCCGCCGCGCCAGCAGGAGCCGCGAGCGGGCGAGGAGGAGGGCCCGCTCGCCGCGGTCGAGACCCGTCAGGACGAAGACGAGGAGGTAGACCGCGACGACGCAACCTCCGGCGGCGAGCACTGCGGCGATCCCCTCGACGTCCGCGCGGAGGAGGAGCCAGCCGGTGGCGAGGCTGGCGGCCACCGGAAGGGCGTGTGCCCGGAGGAGCGAGCGCACGAGGAGAGCCGGCGAGACCCCGAAGTGCCGGCAGGCGTACGGCACGGCGAACGCGGCATTTGCCGCCGCCGCCGCAATCAGGGCCGCCAGCGCGACGCCGTCCACGCCCATGAGGTGGGCGAGCACGATCGCCAGGGTCACGTTGGCGACCGCCTCGCCGAACGCGATGAGCGCCGTGGGGCGGGCGCGTCCGACGCCCTGGAGCATGAGAAGCCCGGTGCGGCCCAGGGCGGCGGCGACCGTCGCGGCGGCGAGGAAGACGACCACGCGCCCGGCCTCCTCGAAGCCGGAACCCACCCATGCGTGGATCACCGGCTCGGCGAAAAGGATCAGCGCGAGGCAGAGCGGAGCCCCCACGGCGAGAGACAGTCGCGTGCCGGTCAGCAACGACGACCGCAGGCCGGGCTCGTCCTCCCTGGCCGCCAGCTCCGACGACCAGGGGAAGAACATCTTCACCGTCGGCATCACGAAACGCTCGACGGCGAAGGCGAGCTTCTGTCCGACGGCGTAGACGGCCGCCGCCCGCACACCCAGGACGACACCGACGATGACGACGTCGAGCCGCTGGATCACGAGCAGCGAGGTCTGGGAGATCGCCAGCCATGCGGACAGGCCGGCGAGCGGCCGGACGAGCTCGCGGTCGAAATACCGGCGGGCGACGGAGATCCCGGGCACGAGCCGCCGGGCGAGTAGATAGCGGGCGAGCTGGCCCAGCAGGCTGAGCGCCACGGTCACTACGGCGAGCTCGACGAGGCCTCCGCCCGCCTCGAGGACGAGGAACCACGAGACCGCCTGCGCGACCAGCACGACCATGAGCGTGCCGTTCACGAGGTCGAAGCGCTGAAGGCCCAAGAGCGTGCCGCCGAAGGTGTCGCTCGGGATCGAGAGGGCGAGGTCGAACGCGATGACGAGCACCACCACGGCTGCGGCGGTCTCGAGGTCGGCGGGGACGGTGAAGATGTGCGAGAAGGCGAGCGCGATCCCGGCTCCGAGCACGAGCGCGATCACGCCGGGGACGGCGAGGATCCAGAACGACGTCGCCACCACGCGGACGAGACCCGGTCGGTCGTTCAGTGACGAGTGGTGAGCCACGAACTTCACGGTTGCGAGCCCGAAGCCGAACTCGAGGAGCTCGAGGTAGAGGGCCAGCGAGCCGGCCAGCACCCAGATCCCGTAGGCCTCGGTGCCGAGCCCGTGCACGAGCACAGGCGTCATCACGAGCGCCACGACGGCCGTCGTGGCGGTGTTCAGATAGTTCGTGAGGACACTTCGGCGGAAGCGCCGCGGCAGCTTGGGCATCGCAGGTCGAGCGACGTTAGCAAGCGTCCTCTGCTCGTCAGCCTTCTCCGAGCCCGGGGCGCCGTTCCGCTACGGTGCGCGTCGCCCGATGGTTCGCCGCGTCGCTCTCGTCTCCGCCGCCGGGGAGTTCGCCGGTGCCGAGCGGTACCTCGTCGTGCTCGCGGAAGCGCTCGCGGCGAGTCACGATTTCGCTGCGATCGTCCCCGAGAAGGCTCCTCCGGAGACGGCGGCGGAGCTCGAGCGAGCGGGGGCCCGCGTCGACCGGCTCGAGGGTCTGGGCCGCCGGCCCCGCCCGGGGGTCGTGCTACGGCTTGCCCGGCTGCTCCGCCGCGTCGGCGCGGAGCTCGTGCACGTGAACCTGACCGACCAGGGCGACGGCGTGCCCGGGCTGCTCGCGGCGCGGCTCGCCGGCCTGCCCACAGTGGCCACGCTCCACGTCGCGGTCCCCGGGCGCGGGCCGGCGCGGGAGGCGGTCTCGCGACGCGCGCTGGCCGGGTGCCGCGCGCTCGTCGCCGTCTCCGAGGCGACCGCGGCCTACGCGGCGCGCAACGGGCTGCGACCGACCGTCGTGCGGAACGGGCTCCCCCCGCCCGTCGCCGCCGAGGGGGCGCGCGACGCGCTCTCCGCGGAGCCGGGCTTCCTCGTCGGAGGCGTCGGCCGGCTCTCGCGTCAGAAGGGCTGGGACCTCCTCTGCGAGGCGGCGGGCCTGGTCCGCGCCGAGCGCCCCGATGCTGGCTTCGTCGTCATCGGCGAGGGCGAGGAGGCAGCCGCGCTCGTCGCCGAGCCGGCGTGCCGACACGTCCGCTTCCTCGGCTACCGGCCGGCCGCGTCCTCGCTCCTCGGGGGCCTGGACCTCCTGGCGATGCCGTCGCGCTTCGAGGGCCTGCCGCTCGTCGCCATCGAGGCGATGCACCTCGGCGTCCCCGTCGTTGCCACCTGGGTCGGCGGGATCCCGGAGGCCCTCGGCGACTGCGGCGTGCTCGTCCCGCCGGAGGACCCGCCGGCCTTGGCGCGCGCCATCGTCGACCTCGCGGGCGACCCGGCCCGGCGGACCGAGCTCGCGGCGCGGGCGCGGGAGCGCGCCCGCGCGCTCTTCTCGGCGGAGCGCATGGGGCGCGAGACCGCCGCCCTCTACGAGTTCGCCCTCGGAGGGCGCGCATGAGGCTCGGTCGCCCGGCGAGGGTTCTCTTCGTGAACGAGGGCGAGCTCGGCGCAGGCGACGTCTTGGGCCACGCCGCGTCCGAGGAGTCGCTGCGGACACGGCTTGCGGCAAGCGAGCGGATCGAGGCGCGGTTCGCCCACCTGTCGGCGCTGCGGGGCGCGGCGCTCCTGGCCACGCGCTCGGTGCCGCTGCTAGGCGGCCGCGACCTCGACCTCCAGACGACGCGCTGGCACGCGGTGCAGTCGCTGCGCGCCCGCCGCCTCGTCGAGCGCGAGCTCGAGCGCTTCCCGGCGGACGCGCTCCACGTCCAGAGCCACGCCGTTTCCTTCGCGCTCGGCTCGGTGATGCGCCGAGTGCCGACGTTCCTTTCGGTCGACGTCACCGTCGCGGACTGGCGGCTAATGGGAATCTGGCGGCCGGTCCGGCGGCACACCGAGCGGACGCTTGCGCTCAGCAGGGCGCTCGAGCGGCGAGCGCTCGCCGACGCGGCGCTCGTCCTCGCCTGGACGGGCTGGGCCCGTGCGGCCGTCGAGCGCCTGCAGCCGGCGGCGGCGGTCGAGGAGTTCCACCCGGGCATCGACCTGAACCTCTTCCGGCCGGGGGAGCGGCCCGCCGCGGGCGCGGCGCGCGTTCTCTTCGTCGGCGGCCGCTTCGCCCGGAAGGGCGGCCACGACCTTCTCGCCGCTCTCGAGGGGAGGATCGGCCGGTCCGTGGAGCTGGACATCGTCACGCCCGAGCCCGTGCCGGCGCGCGAGGGCGTGCGCGTCCACAGGCTCGGGATCGGCGACCCGCGCCTGGTCGACCTCCACCGGCGCGCGGACATCTTCTGCCTGCCCTCTTACGGCGACGCCGCGCCCCTCGCGCTCCTCGAGGCGATGGCCTGCGGCGCGGCGGTCGTCTCGACGAGCGTCGGCGCCATCCCCGAGCTTCTAGGTCACGGCAGCGCGGGCGTCGTCGTGCCGCCCGGCAGGCCGGCCGAGCTCGCCGCGGCGCTCGACGAGCTCGTGGAGAGCCGCCAGGTCCGCCGCGAGCTGGGCGACGCCGCGCGAGCCCGGTGCGAGGAGCGCTACGACGCCGTCCGGCAAGCGGCGCGGCTCGTGGAGCTCATCGAGAGCCGCCTCTGACGGGGTCCGTCTCTCCGCGCTCGACGAAGGCGTGGGCCGCGGCCAGCCAGCCGATCAGCGCAGCGAGCACGACGGTGAAGCGGAGGTTCGTGCCCGTGAAGGCTGCGGTGAGCTCGACGAGGAGCACCGCGACGAACGCCCCGACGAGCGCTGCCCCGGCGGCGCGCAGGATCCGGTCGCCGGGCGCTCGCGAGATCCGGAAGGCGGTTCGCAGGGCGGTGCCCATGAGCCAGATGTACGCCGCCAAGCCGACGAGCCCGAGCTTCAGCCAGTACCAGAGGGCGGCGACATGGGTGTAATTTCGGGCGCCGGGCTTGTACTCGAAGGAGTACTCGACGGTCCACGGGACGCCGAGGCCGAGGCCGGTGATCGGGCTGGCACGGAGCTCGCGCGTCACGTTGCGCAGCTCGCCGAGCCGGTAACGGTCGCTCGGGTTCGAGGCTACGCGGGAGAAGTCGAGCTCCTGCGCGCGCGCGGCGACGAGGCTCTCCGCCTCGCTTCCGCCCGCGAGCGCGATGCTCGCCCAGAGCGCCAAACCGAGCCCGACGACGATCGGCAGCACCCGGTGCCGCTGCCGGCCGAGGACGACGACGACGAGCAGCGCCAGCACGGCCGCGATCCAGAAGCTGCGGCGGTAGGAGAAGAAGAGGGCGATGGCGGCGAGCGGCGCTGCCGCCCACACCCAGCGCGGGAGCGACAAGCGCTCGCCGACGGCGGCTGCCAGGCCGAGGAGGAAGACGAGGAGGACCAGGTTCGCCGTCGGCGGGAAGTACGTGATCGTCCCCTCCTCCAGCGGATGGCCGGCGCCCGCCAGCCAGGCGATCGTGCCCTCGAGCCCCTTGTAGACCCCGAGGAAGACGGCGCCGCCCGCGAAGGCCATGAGGGAGGTGCGCGTGCGGAGGACGTGGACGCAGACGAGCGGGATGACGAGGACGTACGCGAGCGTGCGGACCGCCAACCCGATCCCGTAGCCGTCGCCGCCGTTCGAGTAGCCGACGATCGCACCCATGACGGTGGCGCCGGCCAGCAGCAGGAGTGGGAAGGTGAAGGGTCCCGGCAGCCGCGGCGGCTCCCCCCGGCGTCCGAGGTCGAGGACGTAGGAGACGACGACGGCGGCGAGCAAGAGGTCGGTGGCGGACGCGACCGCGAAGAGCGGCTCGTAGAACCGGCTCGTCACCGGCAGGAAGCCCTCGTCGTCCTCCTCGAGGATCACCGTGACCACCAGCAGCGTCCCGAGCGCGACCCCCGGTCGGGTGAGCAGGAGGTAGAGGGCAACGGCGGCGGGCGCGACGAGGAGTGCCGGCGGCCCGATCGCGGTGACGGCGAAGCCGGCCGCGACGGCGACCGCCCCGAGCGCGAGCGCCGCCGGCCCACGCCGGACTGCGTCCTCGATCGCCTGCGACACCGCGCTGGCTAGACGCGCTGCCGCTCGCGCGCCTGCTCGGCGACGTGGTAGCGCCCGGTGTACCCGTAGGATTCCGCCGCCTCGGCCCCGGTGACCACGTACCCGAGCGTTTCGGCCGGGCTCGTGTCGAGCAGCCGGCGCAGGTCGGCGAGCATCCGGCGGCGGACGATGTTGATCCGGGTCACGAGGACGATCCCGTCGACCCGGGCGCTCAGCGCCATCGCGTCGCCGACGAGCAGCAGCGGTGGTGCGTCGAGGACGATCACGTCGGCGTACTCCGCCAGCTCGTCGAGGATCGCCCCGAGCGCCCGCGTGGCGATGAACTCACCGGCGTCGGGCGGCGGTGGGCCGGCGGGCAGGACCTGCAGCAGCTCCGTCGTGTCCTTCATGCCGTTGCCGACCGCCACGGCCGGGCTGCGATCGCGTTTGGCGAACGCGACCCGCGCGACCGCGTCGCGGAGCCGTGCGTGCCCGAGCGCCACGTGCGCCAGGCCGGTCTTCCCTTCGAGCTTGAAGAATCGGTCGAGCGACGGCCTCCGCAGGTCGAGGTCGACGAGGACGACGCTGCGGCCAGCGCGGACGAGCGTGACGGCGAGGTTCGCGGCCGTCGTCGACTTGCCCTCCCCGTCGACGGCGCTCGTGACCATGATCCGCTTCGCCCGGCGCTCGAGATTGACGAAGTCGAGGTTCGTTCGCAGCATGCGGAACGGCTCTGCTTCGGGGCCTTCCGGCTCGGCGACCATGACGAGCCGGTCCTTGGCGCGTAGCCGGCGCGGCGGCTCGGGGATCTGCGCCAGGAGCGGGACGCCGAGCGCGTCCCCGATCTCCTCCGGCGAGCGGACGCGCGTGTCGAGAGCCTCCGCGAGGAAGGCGACGAGGATGCCGAGCACGATCCCGAGCACGAGCCCGAGAACGCCGTTGCGCACCGGCTTCGGCTGCACCTTCGCCGCGTCCTGCGCCGGGCGGACGAGGAACGCGTTGGAGGTCTGCAGGGCCTCGAGGGTACGAAGCTCCTGCTCCTTCTCGATCAGGCTCTGGTAGAGCGGCGTGTCCGAATCCCCGTCGGCGCGGAGCTGGGCGAGGCTGTCCTCGAGTTCCTCGCGGGCTCCGGCGATCGCGGCCGTGTCGAGCTCCCGCCGGTACAGCGTGTACTGACGCGCGTACTCCGTGGCAAGCCGCGCCGCCCGTTCGGGAGTCTCGGCCCAGACGCGGAACTCGAGCAGGTCGGAGTTCTCGGCCGCCTCCACCTCCGAGCTGTCGAGCAGCTCGGAGGGCTCGGCGCCCTCGATGCCCGCCGCGCGCAGGGCGCGCTCCGCCACGACGGGCGCGCGGGCGATGTCCGCCTGCGTCTCGGCGAAGCGCGCGGCGTCCTGGAAGACCGCCGGGTCCGCTGTCCCCGTGAGGGTGGAAGCGAGGTTCTGCCGGCTGAGGAGCACCTCCGCGGAGGCGCGGTAGCGGTCCTCCTGAAGAAGCGAGAACCCGATCGCCGCGACCGTGACGAGCCCCGTCATGAGGGCGACGAGCCAGCCGCGGCGGCGGACGACCTGGAGGTAGGCGTGCAGCGTGGAGGCGTCGCGCCAGCGGTTCTCGTGCGCCATCACGTCAAGGTACCTGTGCCCTTTCTCGAGTCGAGGCCGCATCGTCTCATCCTGGCAGTCACCCGGGCCGGAAGCAACGCGACCGGCCTCCGCCTCGGCCGACGATCCGTCCAGCGGTGGATGCCCCGTGCGGCTCCGCCTCTAAACTCGCCCGGCCATGAGCGACTCCGCCGGCCCGGCCGCAGCGTGGGCGCCGACGATCGCCGTCGGAGCGCTCCCCCTCGGCGTCTTCCTGCTCTGGGCGGCGGTCGACGGCGGCTACGAGCCGACCGTCTGGAACCCCGGCGCGATCGGCCTCGTCGGCCTCCTCGCCCTCCTCCTGGGGAGCGCTCCGCAGCTCCTTCGCACGCTTCCGCGGGCCGGCCTCGCTGCCCTCGGCCTGCTCGGCGGGCTCACGCTCTGGACGTTCGTCTCGATCGCGTGGGCCGCCGACAAGGGTGAGGCCTGGGACGCTGCGAACCGGACGCTCCTCTATCTCGCGGTGTACGGCGTCTTCGTCCTGTGGGCGTGGCGCGGGCGGCAGGCGGCGATTCTGCTCGGCGCCTACTCGCTCGGCGTCGCCTCGATCGCCGCGGCCGCCTATGTCCGCGCGGCCGGCGCCGAGGATCCGTACGCCTTCTTCATCGGCGGGCGCTACGTGGAGCCGGCGGGCTACGTCAATGCCGCATGCGCGCTCTTCCTGGTCGCGTTCTGGCCCGCCGTCTTCCTCGCCTCGCGGCGCGAGACGCCCTGGTGGCTGCGCGGCCTCTTCCTCGCCGCGGCCGGCTTCCTGCTGCAGCAGGCCGTGCTGCCGCAGAGCCGTGGCTCGCTCTTCGTCTTCCCGGTCGCGCTCGCGCTCTACCTCGCTCTCGTTCCCGGCCGGGCGCGCTCGCTCCTGGCGCTCGCGCCTGTCCTCCTCGCGACGCTCCTCGTCCGCGAGCCGCTCCTCGACGTCTACTCGGCGGCGCGCGCGGACGCGCTCCCCGGCGCTCTCGACGCACTCGAGGAACCGTTGCTCGGCTCGGCGGCGGCCCTCTTCGCCCTCGGCAGCGTCTACGGGCTCGTCGACCGGTTCGCGCCGCTGCCCCGGGACGTCGCGCGCGTCGGCTCGTGGGGGCTGGGGCTCCTCGGCGGGTTGGCGGCGGTGGTGGCCGCCCTCGTGCTCCTCGCCGTGTACGGCAACCCGGTCGCGAGGGCCGAGGAGGCGTGGGACGAGTTCAGCGCCGGCCAGCAGGCCTCTGAAGGCACGTCATACCTAGGCGGGAACCTGGGCAGCAACCGCTACGACTTCTGGCGCGTCGCGATGGGGGAGTTCCGGGACGCCCCGCTTGTGGGCATCGGCGCCGGCAACTTCGCGGAGCCCTACCTGCGGGAGCGCGATAGCCCCGAGGAGCCGCTCTACCCGCACAGCCTCCCGATCATGGTGCTCTCACAGACGGGACTCGTCGGCGGCGCCCTCTTCGCAGGGTTCCTGGTCGCCGCGCTCGCCTGCGCGTGGAGCGGGCGCCGGTGGCGCTCCTCCTTCGGGAACGCGGTCGCCGCTGCCGCGCTCGCCACGTTCGCGTACTTCATGCTCCATGCCGCAATCGACTGGTTCTGGGAGTTCCCGGGCCTCACGGCGCCCGCCTTTGCGTGCCTCGGCATCGCCGGCGGCCTCGAGCGGCCGGCGGCCCGACCAGGCGCGCGCAATCGGGGCTGGACGGGGACTCGGGTGACAGCCGCGGCCCTCAGTACGCTTGCTCTCGTGGCTGCAGTCGCCTCGCTTGCCCTCCCCTGGCTTGCCTCGCGCGAGATCGAGCGTGCAGTCGACGTCTGGCGCAGGAGCCCCGAGGACGCCTTCGCCCGGCTCGACCGCGCCCGCGTTCTCAACCCGCTCAGCGCGCGCCCCGATCTCCTCGCGGGAGCCGTCGCCATGCGGCTCGACGCACTCGACCGCGCCGAGCGCGCCTTCGAGCGGGCGCTCGAACGGGACGGGCTGAGCTGGTACGCCGAGCTCGAGCTGGCCGTCATCGCGGCGCAGAAGGGCCGCAACGCCGACGCGCTGGCGCACCTCGAGCGGGCCGAGGAGCTGAACCCCCGCGAGGAAGCGGTGGACCTGGTGCGGGACGGCGTGCGAAGCGGCGAGCCGGTCGAGCCCGCCGTCCTCGACCGGCTCTTCCTCCAGCGCGTCCAGGAGCGAACGAATTGAGGCCGCGCAGGATGGCGTTGACACCCGTGAGTGGGTGCCGATACTGTGACGTGAGCCTCCCGTTGCGGCCCCGAGATCGGCGGGAGGCGGCCAATGCGGCACGAGAGGGAAGGTGCGTTAGTTCTGCGGTCGAGTAATGTCCCATGCCGGGCGCGCTCGCGTAGTGGTCCTCGAGGTTTTTGCCTCGAAGGCACCGGGCATATCGCGCACGTCGAGGACACGAGGGTCTATCCCGACGGGCGTTGGCGCGCTCGCAGGGAGGACGAAAGGGGAGATCTGCGGTGAAGAAGCGTCTGTGGGTAATCGGAAGTGCGGTGCTGGCCTACCTGGTCACGGCGTCTGTCGCCCTGGCCCAGGATCCCACGCAGCGTGGGTACGGCGGCACCGGCGGCAACATCCAGGGTGACGTCCAGGGCACCGTCGGCGGCGGCGGCAGTGGAGGCGGGACTGGGGGCGGCTCGCTGCCGTTCACCGGCCTCGACCTGCTCCTGCTCGTCGGGGCGGGCGTCCTGCTCGTTGCTGCGGGGCTGACGCTCCGCCGCGTCGGTCGGACGACAAGCAGCTAGCCGGCGACCGTCGCTGCGGCAGTGGAGTCTCGCGTGGAAGCGCGTGCGGTAGCTCTTGGCGCCCGCCGGGTTGCGGAGAGGACGCGGCGCGTGCGGTTCGTGTGGCCGTGGACGCGGGGGTGCCTCGCGGTCGACGCGCTCATGCTCGGAGCCGCGGTCGTCCTCGCCGACCTCGGCGCCCCGCGGGCGGGCGTCCCATCGACACCCACCCTCTGGCTGGTGGCCTTTCCCCTCCTGGCCTTCGGCCTCATGGCGGCGCGCGGGCTCTACCGGCCGCGCGTCTTCCTCCGGGTGCTGGACGACCTGCGCATCGTCGTCACGGCGACTGCGCTCGCCGCCATGATCGTGCTCTCGCTCCGCGTGGTCGTAGCGGACGACCCCTGGGTCGCCGCGCAGACGGCGAGGATCTGGGCTTTCGCCAGCGTCTACCTGCTCGCCGGGCGGATCGTGCTCTCCTGGGGTGAGGTGCAGGCACGCCGCCGCGGCGAGTCGGCGCGCCCGACGCTGGTCGTCGGCGCGGGCAAGGTCGGCCGCCTTACGGCGAGCCGACTGCTGGAGCATCCGGAGCTCGGCCTGAAGCCTGTCGGCTACCTCGACAAGGAGCCGCTCGAGGCGGGCGCCGACGACGACCTGCCGGTGCTCGGCGCCAGCTGGGACCTCGACCGGGTCGTTGCCGAGCACGGGGTACGCCACGTCGTCCTCTCCTTCTCGACCGCGCCGCAGAGCGTCCTGCTCGCGATCATGCGGCGCTGCCAGGAGCTCGGAGTCGAGGTCTCGATGGTGCCGCGCTTCTACGAGAAGGTGGTCGGGCACATCGGCGTCGAGTACCTCGGCGGGCTGCCGCTCATGACGGCGCAGCCGACCAACCCGCGGAGCTGGCAGTTCGCGGTCAAGTACGCGGTGGACCGTCTGGTCGCGGGCGTTCTCCTCGTTCTCGTCTCCCCGGTCCTGGCGCTCGCCGCGCTCGGCGTCTGGGCGACGATGGGCCGTCCCATCTTCTTCCGCCAGGTCCGAGCCGGTCGCGACGGACGTACGTTCGAGATGCTCAAGCTTCGGTCGATGCGCGCGCCGCGCGAGGGCGAGGGCGACGTGGCCGAGCTCGAGCCCGGGACTGCGCCCGGCGGCGTCGAGGGCGATGATCGCCGCACGCCGCTCGGCGCGTTCCTGCGAAGCACGTCCCTCGACGAGCTGCCGCAGCTCTGGAACGTGCTGCGCGGTGACATGAGCGTCGTCGGGCCGCGCCCCGAGCGGCCGGAGTATGCCGAGGTCTTCGCCGAGCGCGTGTACCGCTACGGCGAGCGGCACCGGGTGAAGGCCGGCATCACGGGCTGGGCACAGGTGCACGGCCTCCGCGGGCGCACCTCCCTCGTCGATCGCGTCGAGTGGGACAACTACTACATCGAGAACTGGTCACTCTGGCTCGACGTCAAGATCCTGTTGCTCACCGCGGTCGCCCTCGTCCGCTGGCGGGAGGCCTGAGTGGCACGCGTCGCCGCCGTCGCGCTCGACGCCGCCGAGTGGTGGCTCGTCCAGCGCTTGATGGAGGACGGGACGATGCCGAACCTCGCCCGCATGCGGCATGAGGGTGCGAGCTGCCGCCTCCAGAACGTCGCCGCGTACCGCTCCGAGCTCGCCTGGCCGCAGTTTCTGAGCGGCAAGCGGGGAGAGGACCTCGACTACCCCACCTACCTCGTCTTCGACCCGGCGACGTACGAGAGCTACGCGGTGGGCGTCGAGGAGTCACGTCCGTTCTACGCGCTCGGCCCCGCCCGGAAGGTGATCGCGTTCGACCTCATCCACTCGGCGATCTCGGCCGAGGTGGACGGTCTGCAGGTCACGGCCTGGGGCGCCCACTCTCCCCAGTACCCGCGAGCGTCGCGGCCGAAGGGCCTCCTGACGGAGATCGACCGCGAGGTCGGGCCGCATCCGGCGTTCGACAACGACCTCGACTCCGGCTGGTACGCGCCCGCCTACGTGCGGCAGCTGACGCGCCTCCTCGAGGAGGGCGTGCAGCGGCGCCCGGCAGCGTTGGCCCTCCTGCAGGAGCGGCTTGCCGACTGGGACCTACTGCTGACGTGCATGTCCGAGATCCACAGCGCCGCGCACCACTGCTGGCACGGCGTCGACGAGAGCCACCCGCTCCACGACGAGCCCGTGGCCGCGAGCGCGCGCGCCGCCGTCCTGGACGTCTGCCGAGCCGTCGACGCCGCCGTCGGCGAGGTGGCCGCCGGGCTTCCCGACGACACCGTCCTCGTCGTCTTCGCCCTGCACGGCGCGCAGCCTGCGGACGACCTCATCTCGATGCTCCTGCTCCCGGAGCTCTTCCACCGGCGCCACTTCGGCTCGGGCCTGCTGCAGGACCCGGACCAGGAGGCGTGGCGCCGCCGCGGCTGCCCGCCGGTCGTGCTCGGAGAGCGCGACATGTGGTGGGACTACGTACGCGCCCGCTTCGCGGCGACCCCGCGCGACCGCACGCTGAACGTGCTCCGGCGCCGGCCCGCGCTCTACGAGGCGGCGCGCCGGCTCGCCCGGAGGCCGCGTGCCCACCGTCTCGGCGACCTCAACCCGATTCCGCCGGAGAGCGACCCGCCCGAGCGGAACGCGGCGGAGCAGATTCCGCTCGACTGGTCACCGGCACGCTGGTACCGGCCGTACTGGCCGTCGATGCGCGCATTCGTGCTTCCGACCTTCACCGACACGCACATCCGCATCAACGTGCGCGGTCGCGAGCGCGACGGAATCGTCGAGGTCGAGGAGTACGGCGCGGCCTGCGACGAGGTCGTCGCGTTCATGCGCGAGGTGCGCGATGCGCGCACCGGAAAGGCGGCGCTCGCGGACGTGATCCCGCTGCGTCCCGACGACCCCCTCTCGGAAGGAGGCCCCGACGCCGACCTCCTTCTCGTCTGGGAGGGCGCGCCGGACGCGATCACGCACCCCGAGGTCGGGACGGTCGGCCCCTTCCCGCACGCCAGGACCGGCGCGCACACCTCGCATGGGTTCGCGCTCTTCTCCGGGCCGGGAGTCGAGCGGCGCGACCTGGGGACGCGGTCGGCCTTCGACCTCCCGCCGACGATCCTCGACCTCGTGGGCGTCGGGCCTACGGAGGAACTCGCCGGCGAGTCGCTCGCCGGGGAGCTCCTGACGGCGGCCGCGCCGCGGCTCGGCTAGACCGAATGTTCGGCGGGGCGGGCCGCTCGCGGTTGCGGGTGACGGTCGCGATCACGAACTACAACTACGGCCGCTTCCTCGCCGACGCCGTCGAGAGCGCGCTCGGACAGACGTACCCCGAGGTGGAGGTGGTCGTCGTGGACGACGGCTCGACCGACGACTCGCGGGACGTCATCGCCTCGTACGGAGAGCGGATCATCGCCGTCCTCCAGGAGAACGCCGGACAGGGAGCCGCCTACAACGCAGCCTGGCGGCAGAGCCGCGGGGACGTCGTCTTCTTTCTCGACGCGGACGACGTCCTGAAGCCCGACGCGGCGGCGCGGGCGGTCGCCGTACTCGACCAGGACCCGGCGACGGCGAAGGTGCAGTTCCGGATGGAGCTGGTCGACGCGGCCCGTCGGCCGATCGGAGTCACGCCGGCGCCGGGAGTGCTCTCGGACGGCGACCTGCGGGAGCACGCTCTCCGCTTCCGCAACTACGCCTGGCCTCCGAACAGCGCCAACGCGTACGCGCGGTTCGCGCTCGAGCAGGTCATGCCGCTGCCGGCGGACGAGTACCGCCAGTGCCCCGACGCGTTCATGGCGGAGACGACCGTGCTCTGCGGCCCCGTGCGCTCGCTCGACGACATCGGGGTCGAGTACCGAATGCACGGCGGCAACGAGTTCGTCGGGACGCCCGTCACGAGGGAGTGGCTGCACGCCAAGATTCGGCGCACGGTCGTGAGCCACGGCCACGTCCGGGTGCTTGCCGAGCGGCTCGGGCTCGACGCTCCGGACGCGGACGCGGGCAAGCTGCTCGACGTCGCTTTCGCCGGCTTCCGCCTGGCGTCGCTGAAGCTCGACCCTCAGAGCCATCCCCTCCCGTCCGACCGCGTCTGGCGGGTCGGCGTGCACGGGGTCCGATCTGCGCTCGCCCACCCGCGGCTCCGCTCGTCGGAGAAGCTCAAGCGCACTGCCTGGTTCTGCGCCTTGGCGCCCGCGCCGCGCCCGCTCGCGCGGCGTCTCCTCGACATCTACCTCCCCGATGGCCCGAGAAGGAGGAGCGCGGAGCACCGGCCCGGCGGGCGGAGCGCTCCCGGGGGCCGCCCGGACGAGATGGTCCGGAGCGAGCCGCCGGTCGCGTCCTCGCCCGCGGCCACGGGGGTCGAGCGGGGCGGGCCGGAAGGCTAACGGGCGCCGGAGCGCGCCTCTCCGCCTGACCCGCCGCTCAGCTGCCGGCCGCTCGTAGTCGGTTCCCGCCCGCGAGCAGGGCCGGCGAGGCGGGCAGCGCGCCTCGCCGGCGGCCGGACGCTTGCTTTGCCGGCCCGGCCAGGGCGAGCAGGTAGACGCTCGCGAGCCCGGCCCACTCGCCGTAGGGCTCGAGCAGCGAACGCGTGTCCTCTGCGTCGGCGCGGCGGCCGAGCAGGCGGCTGCAGAGCTTCACGAGGCCGAGATCGCCCACGAGGCCCTGCTCGAAGCGGCCCAGCCCGTGTAGGCAGACCATCCCGGCCGACCACGGCCCGAGCCCTCGCTCGCGCTCGAGGCGCGCGACGGCAGCCTCCGTGGGTGCCGCGTGGAGCCGCTCGACGTCCCACCCGCGCGAGACGCGGACGAGCGCGTTCGCCTTCCGCGCCACCAGGCCCTCGCGCGCGAGGTGGGCCGGCGCGTGACCGCCGAACGTCGATCGCGTCGGCGGCAGGCGCAGGCCGCGGAACGGCGTCGCGGCGCCGCGGAGGAGGCGCGCCTCGAGGAGCCGGGCGGCGCGCGCCTGGATGAGCTGCCCGCAGACCGCCTTCAG